>NZ_JBHXME010000080.1:0-46248 GCF_042721125.1 Streptomyces sp. NPDC058469 | reverse complement strand
GGCCACAGGGCAGCAGGAGCAGCCCCTCCTCAACGGCCGCCCGCATCACCCGAGTTGCCGTCCCCGGGTCGGGCTCCCCGGCCTCCGTCACGAACTCGCTCGCCAGCATCAGGCCGAGACCGCGTACGTCACCGATCGCGGGATTCTTCGCGGCGACCTCGTCGAGGCCCGCGCGCAGCCGGGCGCCCATGGCGGCGGCGTTCGCGACCAGGTTCTCGTCCTCGACGACGTCGAGCGTGGCGACGGCCGCCGCGCAGGCGACCGCGTTCCCGCCGTAGGTACCGCCCTGCGAGCCGGGTCGCGCCTTCCGCATCAGGTCTTCGGAGGCGGCGATCCCGGACAGCGGGAAGCCGCTGGCCAGGCCCTTGGCCGTGATGAGGATGTCGGGGCGGACGTCGAAGTGGTCGTGGCCCCAGAAGCGGCCGGTACGGCCGACGCCGGTCTGGATCTCGTCGAGGACGAGCAGGATGCCGTGACGGTCGGCGCGCTCCCGAAGTCCTTGCAGGAAGGCGGAGTTGGCGGGGACGTAACCGCCCTCGCCGAGGACCGGCTCGACGAAGATCGCGGCGGTGTCGTCCGGGTCCGAGACGGTCTGGAGCAGCTGGTCGAACTCGCGCAGCGCGAACCGGGTCGCCGTCTCCTCGTCCCAGCCGTAGTGGAACGCGTGCGGGAACGGCGTGATGACGACCCCGCCCATGAGAGGGCCGAACCCGGTGCGCACCTTGGCGCCGGACGTGGTCATCGACGCGGCGGCGACCGTACGGCCATGGAAACCGCCCTGGCAGACGACGACGTTGGGGCGGCCGGTGGCCTGACGGGCGAGCCGCAGCGCTGCCTCGACGGCCTCGCTGCCGGAGTTGGCGAAGAAGAGGCTGTCGAGCCCCTCGGGCAGGATCTGGCCGAGCCGCTCGACGAGACGCTGCAACGGCTGATGCATGACCGTCGTGTACTGGCCGTGGATCAGCGTGGCCACCTGCTCCTGCGCGGCGGCGACCACCCTGGGGTGGCAGTGGCCGGTGCTGGTGACGCCGATGCCCGCGGTGAAGTCCAGATAGCGGCGGCCGTCCGTACCGAAGAGGTGCACCCCCTCGCCGCGTTCGACGACGACCGGTGTGGCCTGGCGCAGGTGCTCTGACAGGTGTGTCATACGGCGGTTCTCCCACGACGTGAGGAGGTGCGGGGGACATCTCTCACCCTGCGGGCGGTGCGCCGGGAGGGGCAACGGTCAACGTGTTCGCCCGGCCCGCCCGGTGTGGACGGTCTGTCAACCGGACAGCGTCCGCGGAACACACTGTCCACCCACCGGTGGCGAAGCGAACACGGTGTTCATTGACGGTGGCCGCGCGCTGAACCAAGGTGTTGGCCAACCCCGGACCGCCTCACCTCCCACTTCCCACCTCGGTGACCTGTCGGTCCTTCCGGCGTACAGCGGCGTACGCATTCGAATGCTTGACGCAAGCCCTCCTCCGCTCCGGTCCCCCTGCCGGCGCGCGTCCCCCGGCAGCCCCCGCGTCCCCAGGAGCCTCAAGCATGTCCGTGACCTCGTCCTCCACCACCGAAGGGGGCTCGTCGCTCGACGACGCACCCGTCAGTTCCTTCCACCGCCGGATCATGGCGGTCGCCATGGGCGGCCCGTTCTGTGACGGCTATCTGCTCGGTGTGATGGGCGTCGCCCTCGGCCTCATCACCCCGGCACTCGCCCTCGACACCCTGTGGACCGGCCTGGTCGCCGCGTCCGTCCTGATCGGCGTGTTCGTCGGCGGTGCGGTCTTCGGCCCGATCACCGACCGGGTCGGCCGGCATCTGATGTACGTCCTCAACCTGGCCGCGTTCGTGGTCTTCTCGGCGCTTCAGTTCTTCGTCGCGGAGGCCTGGCAGCTCGTGGTGCTGCGGCTGCTCATCGGCGTCGCGATCGGCGCCGACTACCCCATCGCCTCCGCCCTCACCACCGAACTGGTCCCCCGCCGACTGCGCGGGCCGGCCCTGTCCGGCCTGGTGCTGGCCTGGTGGATCGGCTACGGCGTGAGCTACTGGGTCGGCTGGGCGCTGACCGGTCTCGGCGACGACGCCTGGCGCTGGATGCTGGTCTCCGGCGCGGTCCCGGCGCTGGTCTTCCTCGTCTTCCGGGCCGGCATCCCCGAGTCCCCGCGCTGGCTGGCCTCGCGCGGCCGGATGGATGAGGCGCGGGCCGTCGTGAGCAAACACCTGGGCTCCGACATCGACGCCACCGAACTCCTCACCGAACCCCGTCGCGAGCAGCGCGGCGGCTCCGGGCTCGGCAACCTCGTCGAGATCTTCAAACGCGGCTACACGGTCCCGGTCGTCTTCTGTTCCGTCTTCTGGATCTGTCAGGTCGCGCCCGCCTTCGCGGTCCGCTCCTTCCAGCCGCAGATGCTGTCCGCCTTCGGCGTGGAGAGCACCTACGGCGCGAGCGCGCTGATCACCACCATCGCCGTCGCGGGCATCGCCCTCGGCCTCGTGGTCGTCAACCGGATCGGCCGCCGCTCGCTGCTGATCAGCTCCTTCGCGTGCATCACCGTCTCGCTGCTCGCGCTGGCCGTGCTGCCGCTGCACTGGGCGTTCCTGGTGGTGGCCCTGTTCGCCGCGTTCCAGTTCTTCGAGGCGGCGGGCAGCGGGCTGCAGTTCGTGTACCCGAGCGAGCTGTTCCCGACCGATCTGCGGGCCACGGGAGTTGGCATCGCGACCGCGATGAGCCGGGTCGGGTCGGCCACGTCGACGTTCCTCCTCCCCATCGCCGCCGACGACTTGGGCGTGCGCGGCACGCTCGGCATCGCTGTCGTGATCACGCTGGCGGGACTCGTCGTGTCGTACTTCCTCGCCCCCGAGACAAAGGACTTGAGTTTGAAGGACCTGGGTGTGAAGGACCTGGGCGTGGCCGAGGCCGGCCGCCGTTCCTGAAGTTCCTGAGGTTCCTGAAGTCACCGACGTTTCCGAACACCCCTCCCCCATCAAGGAGTTCACCCCATGCGCAAGGTCGTCAGCTTCGACTGCTACCGCACCCTCATCAACTTCGACACCCGCGCCGCCACACACGAGATCGTCAAGGACCGGCTCGCCCAACTGGACGTCGACCCGGACCAGTTCCATCACGACGCGTACGTGATGCGTTTCCAGGGCGTCGTCGACGCGTACCGCCCTTACCGCGAGATCGTCCGCGGCACCCTGCGCAACGTCATGCTGCTGCACGGCCTGGAGTACCAGGACGAGGACGGCGAGGCGCTGATCGAGGCCATCAAGAAGTTCAAGCCGTTCAACGAAGTCCCGGACGCACTGCGCCGGTTGAAGAGCGAGTACGACATCGCCATCCTCTCCAACAGCGAGGACGACCTCATCTCGTACGCCGTCGAGGAGTTGGGCGTCGAGTGGGACTACGTCCTGACCGCCGAGCAGGCCGGGGCGTACAAGCCGCTGCCGCAGGCCTTCGAGTACCTGATGAAGGCGACCGGGCGTGGCCCGGAGGACATCATCCACACCGCCCAGGGCTGGGAGTACGACATCATGCCGACCAAGCGGTACCCGGGCATGCGGCGGATCTGGGTGAACCGGTACGGCTTCCCGGGCTCGGCCGCCTTCCAGCCCTACGAGGAGATCAAGGACCTGTCCGAGCTGCCCGGCCTGCTCGGCGTCTGACCCTCCCGGCACCCGCACGCCCGCCGCTTCGAAAGGAACACCCCCGTGAGCGCGACCACGCTCGGCCGGACCGGTCCGGTCAACGGCCGGATCTCCCACTGGTTCAGTGAACTCCCCACCCCACGACCGGCGTTGCCCGGTGACCGCGATGCCGATGTGTGCATCGTGGGCGCGGGTCTCACCGGCTTGTGGACCGCGTATTACCTGAAACTGGCCGACCCGGCACTCCAAATCACCGTCCTGGAGGCCGAGTTCGCGGGTTTCGGCGCGTCCGGGCGTAACGGCGGCTGGGCTTCGGGGCTGGTGCCCGGGGCGCGCGACCGGCTCGCCAAGCAGTACGGGCGGGACGCGGTGCTCGACTATCAGCGCGCGATGAACGAGGCCGTCGACGAGATCATCGCCGTCGCGGAACGGGAGGGCATCGACGCCGACATCGTCAAGGGCGGCACCCTGCGCGTGGCCCGGACCCCGGCCCAGGCGACCCGGCTGCGGCACAAGACCGAGGGCGATCATGAGTGGGGTGTCACGGATGCGGTGATGCTGACGCCGGAGGAGGCTGCTGACCGTATCCGCATCGAGGGGATGACGGCGGCTGCCTGGACGCCGCACTGCGCCCGGTTGCAGCCGGCGGCTCTGGTGCGCGGGCTCGCCGACGTGGTCGTACGGCTCGGTGTGAGCCTGTACGAGAAGTCCCCGGTCACCGTCGTCGAGCCTGGGCGGGCGGTCACCGCGCATGGTGTGGTGCGCGCGCCTGTCGTCCTGCGTGCGACGGAGGGGTTCACCGCGTCGCTCAAGGGGCTGCGGCGGGCCTGGCTGCCCATGAACAGCTCGATGATCGTCACCGAGCCATTGTCGGAGGGGGTGTGGGAAGAGATCGGTTGGGCCGGGCGCGAGACCTTGGGCGACACCGCGCACGGGCATCTGTACGCCCAGCGCACTCCGGACGACCGGATCGCGATCGGGGGGCGTGGGGTGCCGTATCGGTTCGGGTCACGGACCGATTCCGATGGGCGGGTGGCCGACCGTACGATCGGCGAGCTGACGGAGACCCTGTACAAGGTGCTGCCGCAGACCGCCGGCGCCCGCGTCGACCATGCCTGGTGCGGGGTGCTTGCGGTGCCGCGGGACTGGTCGGCGACGGTGGGGCTCGACCGGGTGACCGGGCTCGGCTGGGCCGGGGGGTATGTGGGGCACGGGGTGACCTCTACGAACCTGGCCGCCCGGACGCTGACCGATCTGGTGCTGGGGCGTGAGTCCCGCCTGACTCGGTTGCCGTGGACCGGGCATCGGCCTGGTACGTGGGAGCCCGAGCCGTTGCGGTGGCTTGGGGTGCGGGGGCTTTACGTTGCTTATCGGCTGGCGGATCTGCATGAAGCGGGCGGGCGGGGGCGGACTTCGCCGATCGCTACGGTCGCGGATCTTGTTGCTCGGCGGCCTTGAGGTGAGTGGGCGTTCGCCTCCTCGCGGTGGAGCGTCTGGTGCGTTGGCGGGTTGCGGTTCGTCGTGGTTGCTCGCGCCCACGCGGCGGAGCCGCTCATGTCACAGCCCCGCGCCCCTTTCGGGGGCGCTGATGTGAACCGGGTCTGACCAGCACCGTTCGCCCTTGCGTTACTCGCGTCCCACCCTTCAGAGTGGGGTGGAACCACGTGCCGGGACCGTCGGCACCACGTCTTCCGGGAGCCAGCGCCCATGCCGTTCCTCACGGTCGCTGACGTACTGCGACTCCCCGTCATCGCCGCCGGTCTGCCCCGGGTGGCCGCCGGCGAGGGGCAGTTGGGGCGCACGGTTCGGTGGGTCCACGTCACCGAGCTTCTCGATCCCGCCTCGTTCCTGGAGGGCGGAGAACTTGTCCTCACCACGGGCATGCCGCACCCCTCGGATCCGACACAACTGCGTGGCTACGTCGACCAGTTGGCGGACGTCGGGGTGGCGGGGCTGGTCGTGGAACTGGGGCGCCGGTATCAGCAGGCGCCGCCGGATCTCGTCACCGCGTGCCGGGAACGTGATCTGCCGCTGATCGTGCTGGCGCGCGGGGTGCGGTTCATCGAGGTGACTCAGACCGTGCACGCCCTCATCCTGGACGCGCAGGGCGAGTTGCTGCGTCGCGCCCAGCATGTGCACGAGCTGTTCACGTCGCTCACTCTGCGCGGGGCCGAACCGGAGGAGTTCGTGCAGACCGCCTCGGACCTCTCGGGGTGTCCGGTCGTGCTGGAGAACCTGATCCACCACGCGGTGAGTTGGGCCGTGGCCGGGCGCGCCGACGGGCCGGTTCTGGACGCCTGGCCGCGTCGATCGCGCGCCGCCGAGACGCCGGACCGGGCTACGGTCAGCGGGCCCGAGGGGTGGCTCGTGGCGCCGGTCGAGGAGCGGAGCAGCCGTTGGGGGCGACTGGTCATGCTGCCCCTCACGGGCGGACCGCCCTTCGGTCCTGAGCACACGATGATCCTCGAACAGGCCGCCACCGCGCTCACGTTGGCCCGGCTCACCGGCTCTCCGGAGTGGGATCGGCGGGCGCACAGCTCCGTCCTGCTCGATCTGCTGCACTGGCGGTATCGCAGTCGGACCGAGGCGCGGTTGCGGGCCGAGGCGCTGGGACTCCCCACGACCGGCCATCGTCTTCTGCCGGTCGTCGTCGACCACTCGGGGGCGCGGGTCGGCGACACCACGGTGAGCGCTCACCTCGCCGAAGGCCTCCTCACGTCCGGCGTCAAGGCCCTGGTGGGAGACCTGTCCGGGCGTCGTACCGGACTGCTCATGGCCCTGGCCCGCGCGAGTGCCTGGCAGCCCGTCGTGGAACGCGTCGCCCTCGATCTGCGGGCCACGTTCGGGGCGGACGCCGTCGTCGCCGTCGGCCCGGGTGTCACCGAACTCAGCCAGGTCACGCGGTCGTTCCGCGAGGCAGAGGAGGTCGCCGACGCCATCGGTCCCGCGTCCCGGGGCCGCCTCTTCCATGTCGCCTCCGACGTGGGTCTGCCGGAGCTCCTCTACTCGCTGCGTGACGACGTCCGGGTCCAGAAGTACGTGGAACATCGGCTCGGGCGCCTTGTCCAGCACGACGCCCGGCACGGCAGCGACCTGCTCGCCACCCTGCGCGAGTACCTCGACGCAGCCGGCAACAAGTCCATCGCCGCCAAGCGCGTGGGGCTCTCCAGGCAGGCTTTCTACCAGCGCCTGCACACCATCGAACGGCTCCTGGGCGTCGACCTGGAGGCCGGTGCCGAGCGCACCCAGCTGCACGTGGCCGTGACCGCCCTGGAGGTCCTGCACGGGACGACGCCGAACTGATCGCCGACGCATCACAGTGCAACCACTCCTGCCGGCCGACCAGTGGGGGCCTTGGAAGAGGCCGAACAGCCGGGTGGGGAAGCCTCCCGCGCCGGTCACGGGCGCGTCGGGCGCGCGATTGCCGGCCAGTACGCCCTTGTCGCGTTCCGGGGTGTGCAGCGACAGGCGAGTTCAGGTGACCGAGGTCGAGCCGGCTGAGCACGGGGGCTGAACGAGGCACCTGTGCCGGAGCCGGTCAGGCCGATGCGATACGAGTCCTGGGCCGTCGCCGCGTGCCCGTTCACAGTCCCCAGTGGATTTGCCGGACTCGTGTCCCTGCTGAGTTCCTCGGAGGATCCCGTCATGGCGACGCCGCCGTTCTCCAACACGAGGCAATGGCTGGTCGCGCCGAAGGTGGGCTTGGCGTTCTGCTCGACCAGGAGCAGGCTCAGGCCTTCCTCCCGCAGTCGTTGAAGGGCGTCGAGGATGAAGCCGACGAGTTCGGGTGACAGGCCCGTCGACGGTTCGTCGAGTAGGAGAACGTGCGGCCTGGCCATCAGGGCGCGGCCGATCGCGAGCGTCTGCTGCCGTCCTCCTGAGAGGGCCCCGGCCAGTCGCCCGCTCATCTCCCGCAGAACGGGGAAGAGTTCGTGCACCTCGTCCAGAGCGGCCCGGGTCTCCTCGTCCCGGCGCCGCGCGTAGGAGCCGAGCAGCAGGTTCTTCTCCACGGACAGGCCGGGGAAGACGTGCCGGCCCTCCGGTACGTAGCCGATGCCGTGCCGCGCCCTGTCCCGGGCCCTGACCCGGGTCAGGGCGCGCTCGCCGGGCGTGGCCGAGACGGCGCGCGCGGCACGGTCAGAGCCAGATCCCGGTCGGTTTGCCGAAGACGTGTTCCTGCGGGGTCCACCGGTAGACGGGGGAGCCGCGGCGGAGGGTGAGGTCGATCCCGCCGGTGAACGGCCGTCCTTCGTACGCGGACCAGCCGCACTTGGCGAAGACGCCGCCGTTGGTGAGCACATGGCGGCGGACCGGGTCGACGACCACGATGTCGGCGTCCCTGCCCGGCGCGATCTCACCCTTGCGGTCGGCGAGTCCGAACAGTGCGGCCGGGCCCGCTGACATGAGCCGGACCACGGCTGACAGGCGTGGGCCGGGGTCCATCTCCGGCAGCCGCTCCGTCAGGCCGGTGAAGACAGTGGCGAAGAGTTCCTGGACACCCGGCAGCCCGGGCGGTGCCCCGGGCATCGGCCGGTTCTTCTCCTCGGCGGTGTGCGGAGAGTGGTCGCTGCCGATCGTCGCCGCCTGTCCCTCGGTCACCGCTTCCCACAGCCGTTCCCGGTCGGCGTCGTCCCTGATCGCGGGCCGTAGCCGGATTCGGTTGCCGAGCCGGTCCATGTCGTCGTTGGTGAAGGTGAGGTGATGACCCGTCACTTCGAAGGTGACCGGAATGCCGCTGCAGGCCGCGGCGGCCAACAGGTCCGCTTCCTCCCTGCTGGAGACATGGAGCACATGGGCCGCGGTGTCGGAGCGCCGGGCCAGCTCGATGAGGTTCAGTGTCGCGACGATTCCCGCCGAGCGCGGCCGGAGGGTTTCGTAGTCCCGGAACGTCCGGGGTGCGCCGCGCCACACGTCGAGGAGGGCGAAGATCTCCTCGTGCTCGGAGTGGAAGATCAGGGTGCGGTCCTGCTCACCCGCGATCCGGAACAGCCGCTCCAGCGCCGCAGGGTCGGTCACGACGTCCGGGGCGGTGTGGTGGCCGCTGAGGAATACCTTGATGGAGGCGGCCTCACGAGGACCGATCTCCTTGATGCCGTCGATGTTGCGGGGGTCCACGCCCGCGTGGAACCGGTAGTCGACGAGGCTGGTTCCGTCGATGAGCCGGTGCTTCGCCCAGAGTCGCCGGGGGGAGTTCGCCGGCGGGTCGGTGTTCGGCATGTCGATCACGGTGGTCACGCCTCCCGCGACGGCGGCACGGGAACCGTGCTGCCAGTCCTCCTTGTGGGAGAGCCCCGGCTGGCGGAAGTGCACATGGGAGTCGATGAGTCCGGGCAGGAGGAACCGCCCACGCAGGTCCAGTACTTCGCGTGCCCGCGTGAGGGTTCCGGGCGGGAGGACCGCGGATACTCTGCCGTCCCGTACCGACACGTCGGCGCGGGTGGCGCCCGAGGCGCCGACCACGGTCGCGCCGGTCAGCAGCAGGTCGTCCTGGTTCATCGTGACGCCACCGCCCCTTCGGTGGCGGGGAGTTCCAGCTCGGCGATGAGCCGGACGGTCTTCCCGAAGACCGTGACATGGCTGAGCCGGTCACCGGAGTCCTCCTCGGTGGCCACCTCCACCGTGGTGTCACCGCCCGGAGTGGTGATCGTCAGGGGGGCGGGCCGCGGCGGAGCCAGGCCGGCCGGCACCGTGCCGGGAAGGGCCGTGGCGGCCGCGAGGCAGGTGGCGCCGGTCAGTGCCAGGGAAGGGTGCCAGGACGGTACGGAGATCGCCCGGGCCGCGATGCCGCTGGTCGTTCCCATGACTGCCGCGACCTTGGGGAACGCCCCGGGTGACCATCCCAGCCGTAGCTCCGCCCCGCGGCGGATCGAGGACAGGGCGGTGAGCAGGTCTTGGCCGCCGCCGAACAGAGCGGCCGGGTCGGGACATCCCAGTGTGGTCGCGTCGACGAACACGTACGCGTTGCCCAGCGAGACGCCCGACACGGAGGTCGGGCCGCCCGGGTGTCCGATCTCGGTGACCGGCTCCCCGAACAGCAGCAGGTCACCCAGCAGCGGGGGGTGGAGCCTGTGGAAGTCCACAGTGAACGCGAACTCGCCGTCACCGGCCCGTGCGACGGTACAGGTCACATGGTCGTCGTTGTTGAGGACCCGGACGTCGATGGTCCGGCCGGCCAGCGGCGGCGGTCCGAATCCGAGCCAGGCCGCGCCCACCACGGCCGCGAGGATCGAGTGGCCGCAGCTGCCGCGGAACTCGAAGGACGGTTCGTGGTCCGGCAGGTACTGCACGAAACGGTAGGTGAGGTCGAAGCGTCCGGTGGGGTCGGGCGCGACGAGCGCGAACTTCAGGATCCGGTCGCGGTCGGCCGGGCGCAGCGCCCCGCGGACGGATTCCAGACAGCGGGACAGGGCGGGCAGGTCCTCGTCGGGCAGGGCACGGGCCGGCAGGACGAGGGTCGGGCAGGGGCTGCCCTGCGCGTAGAGGATCGCGGCGCGCACTCAGACCACCTCGGAACTGGAAGGTAAGGGCCCGGACGCCGGGTACCGGCCGGCGGCGTGCTGCCGGTGCCAGAGCTGGAAGACGGTCAGTGCCCAGATCGCGAGAGCGGTGGTGTTTCCCGGCCGGGTCGTGTGCCGGTCCAGTAGGGCGGTCACCGCGTGGGGGTCCAGCAGGCCGCCTGTCCGGAGCTCGTCGGCGGCGAGCACCTCGCGTACGTAGCCGTGCAGCGGACCGCCCTGGCCGAGCATCGCCGCCACCGGCAGGGTGAACGGCTGCTTGGGACGGGCGGTGATCGCGGCCGGGACCACTCCGGCCGAAGCGGCGTAGAGCGCGCGTTTGCCCTCGGTGGGCGTGGCGCGCATGGCGCCGGGCAGCGCGCCGGCGAACCGGGTCAGCGCGGGCTGGCAGAACGGCAGCCGGACCTCCACCGCACTGGCCATGCTCAGATGGTCGACCCGGCGCAGATGGTAGGCGGGCAGCCGGGACCCGACCTCCAGTGCGGTGATCTTGTCCAGGCGGCTGCCCGGGGTGGCACGCAGCGTCGTCGCCAGGTCGTCCTCGGTATGGCCGACACCGTCGAGGTATGCGCGGTAGTCGTCGCTGTAGAGCTGCTCCCGCAGTCCGCGCGGCACGGCGGCCAGGCTCGCCAGGTATCCCGGGATCCAATCCGCGTCGGCCGTGAGCGCCTGCCTGATCCGGTCGTACCCGCCGAAGTGCTCGTCGGCGGCGTCTCCGGTGAGGGCGACCTTGAATCCGCCGCCGCGCACCGCCCGGAACAGGGCGAAGGTACTGACCGCGATGGGGTCGGAGTTGGGCTGTCCGAGGTGCGCGACCACGTCCGGCAGTAGTGCGGGAATGTCCGCCGGGTCGAGTTCCACGTGCTGCAGACGCGCTCCGCCGTGGGCCGCGGCCAGTTGTGCGTACCGGTGCTCGTCCATCGGCCATCGGCCGTGGTAGCCGATGTGGAACGCCGTGAGGTCCGGGACCGACTCGCTCAGCAGTGTCGTGATCAGGCTGGAGTCGAGCCCGCCGCTGCAGACCGCGGCCACCGGGACATCCGCCTGTGCGAGCCGACCCGTTGCTCGACGCAGGATCCCCAGGAGTTCCCGGCCGGAGCCGGCCAGGCCCGCGTCCGGTCCGGTCCGCAGGACGGGCGGCGGCCGGCGCCGGATCCGCAGGCCCGTGGACGCGCTGTACACGGCGGTCGCTGCGGGCGGCAGCGTACGGATGTCCTCGAACATGGTGCGTTCGCCGAAGGGAGTCCGGGTGGTGAGATAGGCGTCGAGGCCCGGGGCCCACATCTCCCGTCCGACGCCCGGGAGTTCCAGGATGGCCGCGGGTTCGGAGGCGAAGCAGATGCCGCCCGTCCGGTCGGTGCTGTAGTAGAGCGGCTTCATGCCGCTGTCGTCGGTCATCAGGTGAAGCGTGGGGGCACCGCGGAGATCGACCAGGGCGATGGCGTACATCCCGTCCAGCTTCGCTGTGAACTCCGGCCCGTAGCGGTCGTACAGCGCGGGGATGAGAGAGCCGTCGCAGCGGTCCCGGAAACGGTAGCCGTCACTCTCAAGGCTCTTGCGCAGTTCTTCGTGGTTGTAGATCTCACCGTTGAACACGGCTGCGAGATCGTCCTCCCGGCCGTCGAGCAGATAGGGCTGCCGGCCGGCCTGCGGATCCGTGACGGCCAGTCGGGCGGCTCCTATTCCCCACCGTTGTCCCGACCTGTGGTACCTGCCGTCCGGACCCCCGTGCCGCATGACCGAGCCGAGTCTGCGCAGCCCGTCCGGAGGTACCGACCGGTTGAGATATCCGTAGATCCGGCACATGCCGATGTTCCTCTCCGTCGCAGACGCGGGGGTGTCAGGGGGTGCGGGGCTCCGGGGCAACGGCCCGGATCGTCGGGACCTGTTTCTCGGAGCGTGCGCGGGCACGTTTCAGTCCGCGTACGACCTGCTTGCGCCAGTCGATGATCTCGTCGGCCCGGATGGATCCCCGGGCCTTCCACAGGGTGGACACGTCGAAGTCCAGGGACGCGTCGGCTCGTTCGAGGTCGTAGCGGTCCGGGTGGCCCAGCAGGTCCGGCCGGAGCCGGGGACGCTCCGGCTGCGGCGCCGCGGGCCACCCCAGGCAGACACCGAACAGCGCGGTCGTACCCACCGGAAGGGCGAGGAGTTCCGCCGTCTCGTCGGGCCGGTTACGCACCGCACCCAGCATGACGGTGCCGAGGCCCACGGACTCCGCCGCCAGGGCCAGGCACATCCCGGCGAGTGACGCGTCGATCACCGAGGTGAGCGTCAGGTCGTCGTGCTCGGGCCCGACCGGCTCGCCGAACCGCCCGCCCAGCCGCCACATCCTCGCCAGGTCGGCGCACACCACCACCACAACCGGCGCTCCGGCGACGTGCGGCTGTCCGGTGAGCGTCGCCAGCGTGCCGAGGCGGACCGGGTCGGTGACCACGACCATGGAATAGGCCTGGAGATTGAAGGACGTCGGCGCGCGGATCGCGGCGGCCAGCAGATCGTCGATCACCGGAACGGGTACCGGTTTCCGGGTGAACCGCCGCACGCTGGCCCGGCGGTGCAGCGCCTCGATGAGGTCGGACGATGTGCGTTCGGCGGTCGTCATGTCATCTCCTTGGGCTTGTCGGTGGAGTCCGTGGTGTTGTCGCCCGCCAGGTAGCGCTGCCTTGCCGTGCGGCTGAAACGCCACCACACGAGGCCGAACACAGCGGACGCCAGCCCGGCCACCTGGCCGACGCTCTGTACGGTGAAGGCGGTGAGCACCACCCCCAGCAGGCCGAGCGAGGCGCGGTCCACGGCGTTGTAGGTCGTCATGTGCAGGCTGGATACGCGCCCGCGCAGCCGCGGCGGGACCGTCGCGAGCAGGATCGTGTTGTCCAGCGCGATGATGAATCCGCTCGCCAGCCGCATGACGACGAGCGCGGCGACGGTGAGCGGGAAGAGGCTGGTGGCGAACATCAGGGCCCATGCGAGCCCCTGCACCACGTACGACGCGCCGTAGACGGCCAGGTGTCTGGCGCGTGGTACCCGTCCTGCGAACGCGGTCGCGGCGATGACGCTGAGACCGTCGATGGCGAACACCAGCCCCAGCACGACGGATCCGCCGTGGAGGTCCCCCGTCACGTGCCCGGACAGCAGAACGCTGTAGCCGCCGCTGATCAGGCCCCAGGCGATACCGATCCAGACCACCGACCCGGCCAGCGGATACCACCGGACGGTGCGGATGCCGTCGGCGATGTCGGTGAGCATCCGGTGCGCGGTCCGCTGTGTCTCGTCGTGCCGCACCGGTTCGGGCCTGCTCGTGCGGACGAGTCTCAGGGCGGCGAGCGCCTGGAATCCCGCACCTGTGAATACGGCGACGTCCGGGTCCCAGCCGGACAGCGCGCCGCCGAGGCCGGCACCCACCAGTGTCATCAGTCCGTTGACGGAACCGATGGCGGCGTTGGCGCGCACCCTCATCTCGTCGGTGACCATGCCGTAGAGCCACTGTTGACGGGCCGGAGGCCAGAAGGCGTTCAACGCCCCCTGGAGCGCGTACACCGCCGCGATGGTCACCGGGTTGCCGTGGATCACGAGGCCGAGTGCGGTCGAGCACGCCGCCTGCACGGTCATCGCCGCCAGGGAGATCCGCCGCACATCGAACCGGTCGGCCCACACGCCGGCGAACGGCAGCAGGAGGAGCATGGGCAGGGTGCCCGCCAACTGCACCACCGCCAGCACCGAGACCGAACGGTCGCTCAGGACCTGTACGGTCACCGCGATCTGTACGCTCCAGGACGCGACGGCCGTGAAGGCGCTGGCCGACCAGATCGCACGGATTCCAGGGTGTTTCAGAACTGCGGTTCCGGCGGTGGTCAAGGGAGGTCTCCGTCGTCGTGCGGCAGGCCGGGCACATGCTGTCCGGTGTGCGTGGCGACAGCATGTGCCCGACCTTTCACGAACTCATCGCGTTCCCGCGGCGCGGATGGTTCCCGCGTCCCGCGGTGCGCGACAGCCGGCTGTCAGGCGGTGCGGGCTTCCTTCACGACGAGCGCGCCCGGACCCATGGTCGTCGTGCGGGCTTCCTTGACGACCAGGGCGCCGGGGCCCATGGTCCTGGAGGTGCGGGCTTCCTTGACTACGAGTGCGCCCGGGCCCATGGTCTTCGTGGTGTTCATCATCAGGTGATTTCCTTTTCGTTCGATTCGGGTTCTGCGTGTACTGCGTCGGACTGGGTCGGCCAGCCGATCACCTCCCTTCGTTGACTGCCGGCGTGGTGGGGATTGGTGTGGGGGCACCGTCCAGTTCGGGGGCGTTGACCAGGTGCACGATCTGCTCCCGGTAGAGATCGGCGACCGCCGAGTACAGCGCGCTGTACGGCAGTTCGGGCAGCCTTCCGCCGAGTTCCTGGATGGTCCCGGAGCCTTCGGTCAGCGCCCTCAACACCGGCTCGTCGCTCAGCCGGACGATGCGTGACCGCTTGTGCTGCTGCCAGTCGCGCTGCACCAGGACCCGGGTGGCGATCGGGCCGGGGACCGCTCCGTAGCCGTTGGGATCGTCCATGATGCGCACCACGTCGTGGCGAAGGTCGAGCACCTCGTAGGGTCCCCGCAGCTCGACCCGGTCGTTCCCGCGGACGGTATGACCCGTTACGGAGGCTCCCGGGACGCCGGTCCACACCTTCGGGGATTCGGCCACGAGCGTGGCCTGTGCGCACAGCCGGCTCAGGTCGATCAGGTAGTCCGGCAGTTCGTTCGCCACCACGTACTCGAAGGCGAACGCCTCGAACCTGCGTATCTCCCGGCTCCGCTGCCACCACTGGGACTTCCACTGGCGGTCGAAGTCGCGGTAGACCCGCTCGACGTCGGCGTAGCGCGCGAGATGCTCCAGGAACAGTGTGAAGATCGCCGTCGTCCGGCCCAGGCGCTCGCTGAGGATTCCCTCGGCCCGTTCGTCGAGCTTGTCGAACTCGATCCGGCCGATGAGTCGCCGGTCCTCTGCTTCGAGCCGCATGCCGTCTTCGAGCACATCCGACTCACCGGTCCGGTACCGCCGCCGTAGATCCTGGTCACGCATATAGGTGGAGAGGAATGTCTGCACTTCCCGCAGGCCCATGGTGCACTTCCTCTCAGGGGGTCGGCTTCGCCAGCAGCTCGCGGGCCCAGTCCATCGAGTCCCGCAGATGTTCCGGTTCGGCGAACGACGGAGTTCCCGCATCCTGGACTTCGAACACGATCGCGGACGGCCGGAAGCCGGGCTCCTTGAAGAGCTGCTCGATCGTTTCGCGGGCCCACTCCTCCTCGTGCCGGTATCCGGCGTACTCCGGGTCGGCCAGTTCGGCCGCGCACGCGATGGGGAGGTGCAACTGCCACACCCGTTCCAGCGGAAGGGACGACAGTTCCCGTTCTCGGTCCATCGGGTGGTGCTTCTCGGCGATCATGAAGTTGGACAGGCTCAGGAGGATCCCCGTGTCGGCGCCCACGGCGATGTCGCTGATCTGCTCGCACATCGACCGCGGGCCGATCTGGTTGTAGATCTGCGACTGGTTCTCGATGATCAGAGGGCAGCCGGCGGTGTCGTTCGCCTCGATGTCGAGCAGGTTGTCGATGAAGAGCTGCGTCTGCTCGTCCGTGCCGAACGGCTGCAGGAATGTCCCGCTGTACACCTCGGTGGTGCCCATGAGACCCACGTGCTCACCGATGTACTGGCAGTTGGAGAGTTCGACCTGGCGGCGAAGGCGGCGCAGCACCTTGTCGGACTGCCGGTCGACGGAGCCGATCATGTACTCGAAGGAGTGCAGGCTCGACGGCATGTCCTCGCCGAAGGACCGGTGCACCTCGCCGAGGTATTCGGGATCGGAGGCATAGTGCACGGCCAGATACTCGACGATGTCGATATGGCCGCCGACCTGCCGCAACCGGTCGTAGTACTCGGTGAATTCCGGTATGCAGTGATAGAGAATACCGGCTCCGATCACATCTGGCCTGGCATCGGCCGCTGATGCATTGGGCATGGTGTTCCTCCCGTCGTCGCGCTGTTTTTTGCGCGCAGGGGTCTTTATGTGTGCACAGGGGTTTTATTCACCAGGCAGCAGCGACGCCGCCACTCGGGACAGGCACAAATCACCGGTCGGTCCCATAAGAGCCGTGGCCTCGGCATCCCGCATGTGCCGTTCCATCGGGAACGAGGACAGGAAACCGTGGGACCCGACGACCGGCAGCAGTCGGCGCGTCAGACTCTCCGCCGCTGCGGTCGCCTGCACCTTCAATTTACTCGCCGGTACGTGGGAACTCTCGGGGTCGGCCGCTATACACCTGACGAGGTGGGCGGCGTACGCGTAGGTCTGCTCGACACTGACAGCCGCCTCGGCGAGAGTTCTCCGCACCTCGGGCCTGCTGTGTCGTGCCGGGATCCCTTCCGATTCTCCCCTGCAGATACGCAGCGCATCCTCGTATGCCGCAGAGGCTATTCCCATGGCTATCAGGCCGGGATTGAGCGGAGTCCGGTGATTTCGTCGCATGAGCTCGGGGGCGGAGCCCACCGGGCCGAGAATATCCGTTCCCCGGACGGGCACACCACGTAATTCGACCGCGCCGGTTCCGGTGCCGCGGAGTCCCAGCATCGAATATATCTCGGCGATGTCGACGCCGGCTCTCTCCGTGTCCACCCTGACGAACGTGGGCCCCTTCCTCCCGCCGAAGTCGGCCGAAAGAAGTACGTCGATCACCGAAGCCGAGCGCAGGCCGGTGCAGAACGTCTTCACGCCGTCGATCACGCCGGAACTCCCGGCCTGCGAGAGCGCCGTCTCCGGGGCGTCCTTGGCCTTGCCGGTCGACTCGGTCCAGGCACTCGCCGTGAGAGTCCGGTCGGCGAACCTCGCCAGGTCATCCGCCCGCCGGGCGGGATGCGCGAAGGACATCGTCCGGTTGACCACCTGGTAGTGGAACATCAGGACCGCTGCCGTCGAGGCGCAGGCCCGGGCAGTCCGTTCCACGACGAGGGCCGCGACTTCGTTGCCGTATCCCAGACCGCCGTACGCCTTGGGAATCTGAACACCCAGCGCCCGAATTCCGGACAACGCCTCCAAGGCGGCCTCGGGGTGGGCGGATTCCTCGTCGACAGCGGCGGCGGACGGAGCCACGACCGACTCTATTACCTGGTCAAGATCTTTGAGAAAACCATGGGCATCTTCGGGAACTCCTTCCAGGCATGCCTGAACAAAGAGTTCACCAGTGGAATTCGATTGGATCGGAACTAAATCGGCTAAGCTTCCGTCTGCCATGATCCGGGTATCCCATCCTCTGTGCCAGTGCAGAGTTCCGCCATCGATTCGAAAGCGTGGCGGCATAAACAATGGATGGAACAATCGCCATCCAGAGATATGGAGTATTCTCCTCGGAAACGGTACCTTCAGGAGGAAACGGTCGATTGCATTATGGACTGCGCGCTCCCGGCGGGATGAACGCTCGAAGCGACCGCGATTTCAATCCGCGATCAATCTTCTACGCCTCGCCGGCCATCGCCACCGCAGATCTTGGATCTGCCGGGGCCGCAGCATCAACATGAACCCTTGCACGGGAGTCGACGGGAGGCAAGTGCGTGCCGGGATTTTTTCCTCGACGTCTCACTTTGCCGACGATCAGCGCCCGAATAATATATTTCGTCGAGGGTGAATGGGCCGCACACTTCTGGGTAGCCGAGCGCGTTCTCGCCGCACCCTTGCCGCAGTTCGTGTTCCGTTTTCGAACCGGGCGGTATTGGTGTGTCCGATTATCGTGAAGGCCCCAGGTCGGGGCACCGGAGGCGGAGGCGGCCCCGGAGTGGGCGCCGTCCGGGAATCCCCGGATTTCACCTGCCCGGACACCCGGAGGTGCGGGGCGGGCGCCGCCGGGTCGCCGGCGACCGGGCGGCATTGTGACGTGCGTCACTGCATGTGCGGGTCGAGGCCGCGACGGGCCAACAGCGGGCCGATCCGCGGGGCGTGGCCCCGGAAGGCGGTGAAGGCGGCGAGCGGATCGGTACCGCCGCCTTTGGAGAGCAGTTCCCGGCGGAAGGTGTCGCCGTTCTCGCGGCGCATACCGCCGTGCTCCTTGAACCACTCCACGGTGTCGGCGGCCAGCACCTCGCTCCACATGTACGAGTAGTAGCCCGCGCTGTAGTCGTCCGGGGCGAAGACGTGCGCGAAGTAGGTACTGCGATAGCGCGGCGGGACGGCATGAAGAGCCAGCCCGGCCTCCTTCAGCGCCTCGGCCTCGAACACCTCGGGGTCCCCGGGGTCGGTGTCCGGCGGGATGGAGTGCCAGGCCCAGTCGAGAACGACGGCGGCGAGGTGTTCCACCGTGCGGAACCCTTGGCCGAAGCGTTCGGCGGCCACCAGCCGGGCGACGAGGTCGTGGGGTAGGGATTCACCCGTTTCATGATGCTTGGCGTAATTGGCGAGGACCTCGGGCCACAGTGCCCACATCTCGTTCACCTGGGAGGGGTACTCGACGAAGTCGCGCGGCACGTTGGTACCGGAGAACGAGGGGTGTCCCACCTCGGAGAAGAGACCGTGCAGGGCGTGGCCGAACTCGTGGAAGAGGGTGTTGACCTGGGTGGGAGTGAGCAGCGTCGGCTGTCCCGGAGCCGGCCTGGCGATACTGAGGTTGTTGACGACGACGGGGCGTCGGCCCAGCAGCTCGGACTGTTCGACGAGGGCGTTCATCCAGGCGCCGCGGTGCTTCGAGGGGCGCGCGTAGTAGTCGCCGAGGAAGAGGCCCAGCGGCGAGCCGTCGGCGTTGCGGACCTCGAAGACCCGGACGTCGGGGTGGTACGCGGTGAGGTCGGGGCGCTCCGTGAAGTTCAGGCCGTACACCTGCCCGGCCGCGAAGAAGACGCCGTCCTCCAGCACCCGCCCCAACTCGAAGTAGGGGCGAATCGCCTCGGTGTCCATCGCGTACTCGGCCCTGCGGACCTTCTCCGCGTAGTACGCCCAGTCATGGGCTTCGATCTCCCCTGTGGTGCTGACGGCGTTGAGAGCGGCGGCCTCGCGCCCGGCATTGGCGACGGCCGGGGGGATCAGACGCGCGACCATGCCGGTGACGGCCTCGGCGGTCCCGGCGGTCTGGTCGGCCACGGCATACGCGGCATGACTGTCGTAGCCCAGCAACGCCGCGCGTTCGGCACGCAGCCGGGCGAGCCGACCGACCACCTCACGGTTACTGACCAGGCCGCGCCCGAGCGAGGCGTCCAGAAGCCTCTTGCGGACCTCCCGGTTGTGGAGTGAGGCGAGCTCGGGCTGGTTGGAGCAGTTGTTCAGGCTCAGCACGTACTTGCCGTCGTGACCCAGCGCCCTGGCGTTCTCGCCCGCCGAGAGGACCGCGTCGGCGGGGAGTCCGGCCAGGTCGTCCGCGCTGTCGAGGACCAGTGCGGCCGCGCCGGTGTCGGCGACGTGGTTGTGCTCGAAGGCGATGGACGCTGCGGCTATCTCCGCGTTCAGCTCACGCAGCCGTTGCCGCCCCCCGGGCGGAAGCCGGGCACCGTTCCGCTCGAAGCGGAGGCGGTACCGCTCCAGTAGCCGTGCCGACTCCGCGTCCAGGCCGAGCTCGTCACCCGCCTCGCACAACGTTCGGATGCGCGTGTAGAGCGCGGCATTGAGATGGATCGCGTCCGCGTGAGCGGCGAGGCGGGGACCGATCTCCGCCTCGATGGCACGCACCACCTCATTGCTGTGCGACGCGGACTGGTTGCGGAAGACGCTGGTCACCCGCCCCAGCAGTACCCCCGAAAGCTCCAGGGCCACGATGGTGTTCCGGTAGGTGGGCCGCTCCCGGCTCACCGCGATCGCGTCCGTCTCGGCGAGTTGCTCAGCCATCCCGCGCTCGAACGCGGGGACGTAGTGCTCTTCGCTGATCTCCGAAAACGGCGGCAATCCGAACGGTAACGTGCTCGGATCGAAGAACGGATTCTTCTGATGGTCTGTCACTGAATCGACCATACGCCGGAGCCCCCGGACTCAGCGAACGCCTCCGATGCCCCACAGGAGTCGCCCCCTCCCCTGTCTGAAGGACTCCGGTGACGGTCCGGTCGGCGATGCGGAGTTCGCCGGCTTTCCCTTCGCCATGGTCATCAGCCCTCAGCTGGTCGGTGTGGCATCCGAGGACGTCGGCTGCGGAGTGTCGGACGCGGTTCCGGTGCCTGGGCAGTCGGGGAGCGACAGACCGTCAGGACCGCCGGTGAGCGCCGTGGCCGTGACCCAGCCGGTGCCGCCGGTACCGAGGAGCAACTCGGCCCACAGGTCACTCGTGTAGCCGTGGGCCTGCACCGTCTCGCCGTGCGTCATGCACAGTGCCTGGTACCGGCCTCCCTGCTCAATGTGACTGGTCTGTTCCCCGTCCGTGCCGGGACCTGTGCGTACGGGCGCGTACGCGGCGCCTTCCACCGGCGTGGTCCCCGGTACGGCGGTCTCGGAGGGGTGGCCGGAGGGCTCGTCCGTGCCGCTGGGCGAAGATGAGGGCGCTACCGCCACGACATACACCGTGGCCGGCGATCGGCGGCTCACCGTCACCTGGTCTCCCGGCCCCGGGGCACTGTCGTCGACCGGAGGCAACTGCACCGCGTCGGCCGATCCGTCGGTCGGGATCACGACCCGCGAGACGGTGCCCTCCGCCGCGCCGTCCGCCGGTTCCGCCGCGTACTGGACCTGAAGGCAGTCTGCCGTCAACTCCGCGACGGTGTCGGTGACATCGGCTCCCGCAGACACCTCGGGCAGGGTGACGGCGATGGCGTCGGTTCCGGCGCAGGAGGTCGCAGTGCTGGTCGGCACGGGCGAGTCCTGCTGCTCCGGGGCGTCGGCTATCCGCAGTTGGGTCACACTGCCGGGCCGCGTGTGTGTGGCGTCGACGACTATCGTGCCGCTCTGCGCCAGGGCAAGGGGCTGTCCGTTCAGCTCGGGCCGGACATGACGGCCCTTGGCCTCGATCCTGTACAAGGAGTAGACCGGGCTCGCGCTCTCTTCCGTGTACTCCGCGTACGAGGCGTGGACCGGCCCCGTGGTCCGGTCCACGGCCGTGCTCGGGCCGGATGTCGAGCCCCGCTCCAGATGCCGGATGGCCGCTACGAGGTACGGCTTGGGGTTGCCCAGCTCATGCTGGAATCCCGACACCGATACCTCGCCCAGCGGCGTGACGATCGACGCGTCCGCGGAGATGCTGATGTTTCCCGAAGAGTCGATCGTGAATGTCACCGGCAGGAAGGCAGGTTTGAAGGAACCCGTCACACCCCCTTTCGAATCCTTGCAACCTGTTGCCAGCAGCGCCGCAAGCAGTACCGGCGCGAGTAGCCTCACCGTGGAACCCCGCATACGTTCCCCCCGAAAACGAATCCCGATCCGCGGGTCGTACGCCGGGCTGTGAACACCCGGTTGCGCCCGCGCCCCATGGGCTGTCCAACCAGTGTGAATTCGAAGCGGGTCCGGGTCTTCGGGGCAGCCACCCGTATCAGGACCGGTGTTCTCAGTGCTGGCCCTGATGCCCTCGCCCAGGGGATCCGCCAGCATGAGGCCATGGGCCGCAGCGTGCTGATCGTGGACGACGATCCCGCCTACCGAGCCGCCGTACGTGCCTTGTTGGAGGCCGACGGTGATTACTCGGTGTCGGAGGCCGCTTCGGCGTCGGCTGCCGTCACGGAGATCGCCCGGGGAAACCGGCCCGACCTCGTGCTCCTGGATCTCGGGCTCCCGGGCGAGGACGTGTTCGCCGCCGCCCGGGAGCTGAACGCGCTGGCGACGGACGTGGTGATCGTGCTGTGTTCGGTGCGCGAGGCCGACGAGTTCGGCGGGCGGATCGCCGGCTCTCCGGCGGCCGGTTTTCTGGCGAAGGCGCGGCTCTCGACTGCCGCCCTGTCCCGCTTCGTTGCCACGGACGGCAGCGGCTCCGGCTCCGGTCGAGGACGCGCGGGCGCGGTGCCTCCTGACCGTGGCGGGGAATCCTGAGGTCGCGCGCCGGCTGTCGGACGGGTCCGTCAGGTCATTCGGATCGGTCGGACTGCAGATACGTGAGCACCGCGAGGACGCGGCGGTGGTACTCGCCCTCGCTCTCGTCGGGGAGTGCGAGCCGCTTGAAGACGCTGCCGACATGGGTCTCGACCGTCTTGACGGTGACCACGAGTTGGCTCGCGATGGCCGGGTTGGT
The DNA here is from genome assembly GCF_042721125.1 of Streptomyces sp. NPDC058469. Classification (NCBI taxonomy): domain Bacteria; kingdom Bacillati; phylum Actinomycetota; class Actinomycetes; order Kitasatosporales; family Streptomycetaceae; genus Streptomyces; species Streptomyces sp. NPDC058469. Next base: position 23,951 of record NZ_JBHXME010000080.1, on the reverse strand, counting down.
CAGGCCCTGGGCCATGAGTTTCAGTACCTCCAGTTCCCGCGCGCTGAGCCTGGCCAGACTGCGGTGCCGGTGGGGGCCGTTGAACAGCAGTGTCAGAACCTCCTGGTCGAACTCGCACTCCCCTTCGGCGACGCGGCGCACTGTGTCCAGGAAGTGCTCGTCGGCCACCCGCTCCTTGAGGAGATAGCCCACGCCCCTGACACCGGAACCCGTCAGCTCGGTGAGATGGGTGACCTGAACGCTCTGGGACAGCAGGAGAATCCCCACGCCGGGATGGGACTGCCGGATGTCCACCGCGGCACGTAGGCCTTCCAGCCGCTTCGTGGGCGGCATCCTGATGTCGATCACCGCGAGGTCGGGGTCGGTACGGGCGACCGCCGCGCGAAGCGCGTCCGCATCGCCGACCTGGGCGGTGATCAGGTGCCCCCTGCTCTCCAGCAGTGCGGCCAGGGCGGACCGGAACAGCCTTTCGTCGTCGGCGAGCACGATGCGCAGAGGGTGTGTCCGCTGTGCGGCCGCCGGTCCCTCCCTCCGCGATGTCCACTCCGGCGTCCTTCCCGAAGCCGTCATCCTCGTCCGTCCTCCCCCTGTGCCGGAGCCGCCCGCGCGGAGCGCGTCTCCTCGGAGCCTGTCTGCCCGGAACGTCCGGTCACCAGCGTGGCCGAGACGATCGTCCCCTGATCCGGCACGCTGCTGACGGTCATCTCGCCGTCGAACACCGCCACCCGGTCCCGGAGGCCGAGCAGCCCGGTGCCACCGTCCGGGTCGGCACCGCCGACACCGTCGTCGGCGACCGCGAGATGCAGCACGCCGTCCTCGTGCCGGACATCGATGCCGATGGTCGTCGCGTGGGCGTGCTTCAGGGCGTTGGTGACCGCTTCCGCCGCCACGAAGTACGCGGTGGCCGCGAGGGGCCGCGGTAGCTCGGGCACCGCCGCCGCGCTGACCCGGACCGGGCAGGGGGACCGGGCGGCGAACATCTCCAGGGCCGCCACCAGCCCCGTCTCGCTGAGGACCGCGGGGTGGATTCCGTGGGCGAGATCTCGCAGCTGGTCCATTCCCTCGCCCATCAACGCCGCGATCCGGTCCAGCAGTTCAGCCAGTCCCGGATCGGGCGCCTGCTGGTCCGCCAGCCGCCGGCGTGCCAGCCGCAGCGTCACCAGCGCGGTGACGAACCTCGACTGCGCGCCGTCGTGCAGATCCTGCTCGATCCGCCGGCGCTGCTCGTCACCCGCTTCGACGATGCGGGCGCGGGACGCCCGTACCTCGGTCAGCTGCGCCCGTACCTCGGCGGCGAGCCGCTGGTTGTCCAGTTCCAGCGCCACCGCCGACACGACGGCCTCCAGAACGTACCGGTCCTCCCGCAGCGCCGGGTCGTGGAGGAGGACCCCGACCCGCCGGCCGTTCCGTTCCAGCGGGCTGACCTGCTGTCCGGGCGCGGCACTGAGCGTACGGCCCTGGCTGTCGATGTAGCCGACTGCGTCCGGGGCAGGGAAACCCACCTGTACGGAGGCGTCGCCGAGAGCTCTCGCGAGTGCGTCCCGCAGGTGTTCCTTCGAGGCGAGCGGCATCCGGCGGAGCAGGTCGGCCACGGCGGTCCGGCCCATCCGGACGTGCCACACCCCGGCCAGGAACGCCAGCGGCAGCAGGAGCACCGCCACATGCGCGATGTTGATGAGGGGTGTGTGCGTCCATGAGGGCCCTGTCCCGAGCATCCCGTCCAGCGCGGAGGCGACACCGCCCACCAGGCCGACGGCGAAGAGCGGGGTGAGCACGCGCCGGGCCGGGCGCGTGGCGGTCGTCCAGCGGACCAGCAGGACGGCGACCACAGCTCCGCTCATGACGAACTGGACCACGTCGGTCGCCGGGCGCAACCAGTCCACGGGGTGCACCAGCAGCAGGTTCCGCACGATCGAGGTGGAGAACGGCACGCTCGCGGGCATCAGCCCGAAGGCCGTCAGATATCCGGCACCGGCCAGCACCCGGTCGGTCCGGGACCTCAACAGGCCGTCCGGGAACATCAGCAGCAGCGGAATGAGGAAACCGCTGGACGCCGAACGGACGAGCAGGCCTACGGTGTGTACGACCGGATCCGGACTGATCTGCAGGTCCTCCGCGAACCAGCCGATCCCCACCAGAAGCATCATCAGCCCGACGCGGTTGCCGGGCCGTCGCAGCCGCGCCAGCAGCCCTGCGCCCAGATACAGACCGCCGACAGCTCCCGAGAACAAGACCGTGGTCGTGGTGATGTACCGGCCCGGAGCGGTCACGACCAGTACGTACGTCCCGAACACCGCGCCGGACACGGCCAGCGCCACAGCCTCGCGCCGGGCCGACAGGCGCGGCATCCGTACCCGGGACGAGGGCGGGACGCGCCCGGCGCGGAGCAGGACGGAGGAGACTGCCGCATCGGGCGCCGCGCCAGATGACGGCATATCCGCGGCACCAGACAAGTGAGCCGCCCCCTCCCCCACCGACGCGACTACTCAGCGTAGCGCCGAAGCAACGGCTCCCGTGGCGGAATCCCCGTATTACGGTAACTCCGTCCGGAGACGGGCGAGTTGCGGCGGCTACGCACCGCCGTGCCCTCCTGCTGCAGGCCCACGACGGCGCGGCCGTCGATGCCCATGACGATCCCGTTGACGGAGTTCGCCGACTGGGAGCAGAGGAGGCCTCAAGCGCAGCGACGCCGGCCCGCCCGAGACCCGCTCATCGCCGGAAGCCAGGGCCGAACAGCCCCGACTGTGGCAACCCACCATGGATCGGCCGCTTCTACGCCCCCACCGGCACGTGCACGGAGAGCTCAGCATCTCCTTCGCTGCCCGCGCGACCCACCCGAGCGGACTGGATGTCTACGGCCGAGGCGACTCCAGCGCCGAGAGGAGCCCCTCGGCCAGGCGGGTGGCGGGGACCGGGTCGCCCCGCTCTGCCGTGGCCCGGACGACGGCGCGGAGTTGGGCGTCGGGGTACGTGTCCGCGTACACCTCGCACCCGTCGGTCGCGTACGCCCGTGCCAGCGCCCCGCCGAGCGCCTCCGCGTGGGCCTCGGCGCAGGCCCGCGCGTTCGCGTCACTGCTGAGCCGCGCGTACTCGTGGCCGTATCCGTCGGCCTCGGTCGCGGAGAAACCGTTGGCCAGCGCGTAGTCGCGGGCGCCCGCGTGGGCTTCGGCGTACGCGCTCGTCCGGTCGTACGCGGCGTCGTAGAGGTACAGGAGCACCGGCGTGAGCGCCGCCCGCCAGGTGTCCTGGTCCGCCGTCCTGGCCTGTGCCGCTTCACGATGCAGGTCGCCCAGAGCCGCGAACACGGTGGAGTCGCCGTCATTCGCCGTCTCGGCGAGGAGCGGCAGGATCGTGTCGGCGTGCCAGGCGTGGACGATGCGCAGGGTGCTCGTGTCCGGGCCTGCGCCCAGCACGCCATGCAGACGGGTCTCCCAGACCTCCCGCGTGTCCATTGGCAACCGCTCATGGAGGGCTATGGCGACGGGCCACAGCCAAGCCGGCCGCGCCTCCGGGGGAGGTTCGGAGGCGGGATTCCGCAGTGCGGCGAGGAACGCCTCAGGGACAGCGGTCGTGGACATGGGGCGCCTTCACTTCCGTCGGGAACGGGTCAGGCGTGCAGGCGACTGCCGTTGACGGCAATCCGACGGCCCTCCCGGGTGTGCGGGAAGTAGTCCCAGACGGCGTGGTGTTGGACGCTGCGGTTGTCCCAGAGGACGAGGGTGCGCTCCTGCCAGCGGACCCGGCAGTGCAGCAGTGGGGTGCGGGCTATGTGCGCGTACAGCATGTCGAGCAGGGCGTCGCTCTCGGTGCGGGACAGCTGGGTGATGTGCGAAGTGTAGGGGGCGTTGACGAAGAGGAGCTTGCGGTCGGTCTCCGGGTGGCGGGCGACGACCGGTTGTTCGGTGCACGGCACCTCGTACTCGGGCGGCGGGGACTGTCCGGCGGCCGTCCAGGGCAGGGCTCCGTCATGGACGGCGGTGAGGCTTTCGAGGAAGCTCCGCATCGCCGGTGAGAGCAGTTCGTAGGCCAGATGCATGTTGGCGAAGACGGTGTCGCCGCCGCTGCCGCCCTCGGGGATCGTGGTGATGTACAGCAGCGAGCCGAGGGAGGGTTCGGCGTCGGCGGTGCCGTCGGCGTGCCAGCCGTTGCCGGCCACGGCCCGGGACTCCTTGGTCGCCTTGATCTCCAGGATGTACGGGTCGGATCCCTCGGGCGCGAGGGCTACGGGGTGCAGTTCACCGAAGACGCCCGCGAACCGCTTGTGTTCCTCGGGAGTGATGTCCTGGTCGCGGAAGACGAGCACGTGGTGGGTGTTGAACGCGTGCTTGAGTTCCTTCTCCTGCTGGGGTGTCAGCTCCTGGGACAGGTCGAGGCCGGTGACCTCGGCGCCCAGCAGCGGGGTGATCGGGGCGACGGACAGGGTGTCGTAGGGCTCGGCGGAGCGGGTGGTGAGCCGCTCGACGGCCTTGAGTGCGTAGTCCTCCATGAGGGACCTCCGTGACATCGCTGGGGTACAGGGGGAAGGCTTACAGGCCTCGGTCGAGGAGTTCGGATACGACGAGACGCCCGAAGGCGAGGTTGCCGTGGATGGAGTCGTCCGCCTGGCAGAAGGCGGGGCGTTGCAGCCCGGTGCCGTCGGTGACGCGGGAGCGCAGGTCGACCAACTCGACGTCGCGGGCGGTGAGTTCGTCAGCGAGGATGTTCTGCGCGGCGAAGAAGACGTTCGGGTCGGACATGCCGGGGACGCGCTGGGGCGGCATGGGTGCCAGCACCCGTAGTCCCAGGGCGACGGCGTGGTCGTAGAAGGCGAGTGCGCCTCGGACGGTCGCCCTGACCAGGTCGGCGAAGAGGCGGCTGTGCAGGAAGGTGTCCGGGACGGTGCCGTGCCGGTCGCGGTAGAGGTCCCAGTTCCGTCGGGTGGCCACCGTGTGGGCACTCAGGCCGAAAGTACAGACCAGCGGAACCGGCAGTCCGGCGAGTGCGCTCACATCGAGGGTGTCGAGGAACTCGCGGTACAGCCGCTGCGTCTCCGTCTGCCGGAAGGTGAGGTCGGTGGCGTCGGTGGCGAAGCAGGGGCCCAAAAAGTCGCGCCCGGATCCCAACGGGCCGCCCACGAAGGGCAGTTCGGCGGCCTGGGCGGCGCGTCCGACACAACCCGCGTGGGAGTCACCCAGCAGAAGGAATCGGGCGGGGGTTGTAGTAGTCGAGCGCGGCGTCGTCACACCAGTGGTCCTCTCCGCCGGCGACCGGGGTCGCGTGTCCGGGCGCGGGCGCGGGTCGCGCCGTAGCGGATCGACCCTGGAGGGCCTGGAAGAAGTGCCGCATCACGAAGGCCACGCCGTCTGGGGTGACCGAGCGGAGGTTGGGTTCGTAGAAGGCCGCCCGGTAGGGGAAGCCGGTGATGATCTCGTACGACGGGAAGTAGTCGACGTCGTCCGTCTCGTCCGCCAACTGCCCGGCCGCCGCGCGTAGTACGGACTTGGAGTGGGTGGTGGCGACGAGGGCGTGGCGGCCCGTGGCGGTGGCCGTCAGGGGCACCGGGGAGACCGTGAGGACCATACGCAGCCGGGAGTTGACCCCGCGGGCGAGGGCGAGCACGGACGTCAGGTCGCTGAGCACCTGCGCCACCGTGTGGTTGCGCAGGACGTGCCGGGCCGGGTCGAAGGTGCCGCGTACGGTCCCGGGGCACATCGGCAGCACCGTGCCGGTCCGGATGTCGTGCCAGGCCTCGGTCAGGCCCAGGGTGAAGACGAGGACGTCGGCCTTGGCGAGGGCAGTGCGGATGGCGGCGAGGATGATGTCGCGGGAGCGGAGCAGGTCGTCGGACGAGGCGAAGCCGGCCGGTTCGACGGTGGGCCGGTAGGAGTCGTAGTAGGTGTCGTGGGAGGTGCCGCGTGAGGTGTCATGGGATGTGCCGCGAAAGGTGCCGTCCTCCGTCCAGACCTCCTCGGGCGGTTTCTCCTCGCCGAGCGCCCAGGCGACCCACTGGCGCAGTGCGGCGGCGGTGTAGATGTTCCCGGTCCGGAAGGAGAAGCGGCGGTAGCCGCGTGCGGTCTGTTCGGCGCGGGTGAGGCCCGGGGGTGGTGGTTCGGCGTCGTACCAGTGCATGCCCTCCTCCAGGAGGGCTCGTCCGATGTGGGCGGCGAAGCAGGATCCGGCGGTGACGACGGGAGCGTCCTGGCCGATCGTGAACTTCGGCGTCCACAGGTCGGTGATGTCGAGCGCGTCGGGTTCGGCGACCGCGGTACGCCAGAAGGACCGCTTGGGGAGGCGGGTGTAGGGGTGCTGCACGGTGACCTCCTCAGGATCGTCCGGCGGGGTGGGGCAGGGCGGCTTGCGTCTCGGGCGGGGCCGTCGCGACTACGGCGGCTCGCGTGTCGGGTGGGGGCGCCGCGAGCACGGCGGCGATCGCCTGTACGTGGGGTTCCGCGACGAGCTCGTAGTGGGTGGCGTCGACGTGGTGGAGGCGCAAGGGCAGGGGCAGATGGGCGACCCACGCGTCGGGTGCGGTCGGTTCCGGTCCCAACACCCCTTCTTCTACGGGGCGTTGGGCGAGCCACACCTCGGCGCGCGTCCGGTCCAGTCGCGGCAACCGGTGTTCGGCCATGGCCGCGAGGTTGGTCCGGCAGCAGTGTGCGAGGCGTTCTGCGTAGGCACGGCCGGACTCCGACAGCCGTCCGCCGCTACCGCTGCCATTCCCGTTGCCGCCGGCGTTGCCGCTCAACTCGCGGGCGAACACGGCGTCCACCTGCTGTTCGTCATAGGCGGCGAGCCGTTGTCCGGCGCCGGGTGGCGGCGGGTCGAGGAGGTGGACGGCGTCGACGGGTCGGCGGTCGGCCTCGGCAAGTGCCGCCATGGACAGGGCAGTCCAGGCGCCGAACGACCAACCCGCCAGGCTCAGGCGGCAGTTGGGGTCCGGAAACGCGGACCGGACGGCATCCAGGTAGTGCGCGGCGCGGTCGGCGATCGAACGGGCGGGCTGCGCCGGGTCGCGCAGTTTCGGGTCGGCGATCAGGCAGACCGTCAACTCGTCGGGCAGGGCTGCCACCAGAGGCCGGTAGGCCTGGATGTCGCCGCCGACCGGATGGACCAGGCACAGCACGTCCGGGCCCGGTCCGCGCTGCCACACCTCGACGTCCACCGCCGTAGCGGACGCACGCGTGCCGGTGTCGAGGTGGGCGAGATGGCCGAGGATCTCGGTGAGGCTCACCCGGTGGCTGAGCCGGGACAGGTCGATGTCGGTGCCGTAGCGGCGTTTCACCTCGTCGATGAGTTCCAGGAGGGTGAGCGAGTCGGCGCCGAGGTCGTACAGGGCCGCCTCCGGGTCGACGGTGTCCACGCCGAGCAAGTCGACCAGGATCTCGGTGAGTTCGGCCGTGGGGTCGCCGTGCACGGGGTGCGCGGAAGGCGCCGGCGGAGAGTCGGAGACCGGCTCGTATCGGGAGGTGAGGTCCGGCTCGTAACGGGAGTTGGGGATCGGCTCGTAGAAGAAGGGAGCCTCCGCCAAGGGTGTGGTGTTGACCATCAAGTGGGGCAACTGCAGGTGCAGGGCCCGTTCGAAGACCGCCGCGCCGTCCTCGGGGGTGAGCGCGACCTTGAGGTGTTCCTGGTGGCGGGCATCGGTGGTCAGGGCGTGCTGCGCCATGCCTACGTCCCGCCAGGCGTCCCAGCCGATGCTCATACGGACGGTGGTGGCGTCGTCGCCGGGTGGCGCGTAATGGGCGTAGGCGTCGAGGCAGGCGTTGGCCGCCGCGTAGTCGAACTGTCCGACTCCGCCGTACCGGGCCGCCATCGACGAGCAGTAGGCCGCGTAGTCGGGGTCGTGCTCGGCGATGAGCAGCTCGACGAGCAGGGCGCCGCGCAGTTTGGCAGCCGTGGCACGGCTGGCGGTGGCAGGGTCGCGGCGAACGAGGAGTCCCCCGGCGGCCGTACCCGCGGCGTGGACGATGCCGGCGAGACCGTCCAGGTGCGGGGCCAGGCGGTCCGCGACCGCGCTCAGATCGTCTGTGGCGAGGTCGGCCGGGACCAACGTGACGCGGTCCTGGTACGGCCGTAGCGCGGGCGGTGTCTCGGTCCCCCGGGCGACGAGGACCACGCGGTTGCCGGGGTGTTCCAGGAGGCGTGCGGCCAGGGTGGCGCCGATGCCTCCGGTGCCGCCGAGCACCAGGTGGGTTCCGGGGGCGGCCGAACGGACGGCGGGCGGCGCGGTGTTGAGGACCCGGACCGGTTGGAGGGTGCGCTGCCACCAGAAACCGTCGCGCAGGGCGGTCGCTTGTTCGGCGATCGTGTCGTCCAGGAGCAGGTCTGGCAGGTGTGCCGCCCAGTCGGCCGGGCGGGGTCCGGGCAGGTCGGTCCAGCGCAGGGTCACGCCCAGTTCCTGCCGGGGCACTTCGAGAGCGGCGGCGAGCAGGCCCGCCTCAGGGGTGCGGACGGGGCCGGTGACCGGCTGCGCCCCGTGGGACAGCAGCCACGCTCGCGGCCGTACGGCATCCGGGACGTCGGCCAGGGTGCGGGCGAGCGCGGCGACGGTGTCGAGACAGGCCAACTGGGCCGCTTCCAGGGCATGTTCGTCGAGGCTGCCGTCGAGGGCCAGGGGCAGCGCGTGCAGCCAGTCGACCCCGGGGCCGACGGAACGGGTGACCCTTTCCAGCACAGCGGCCAACTGCCTGGAGTCGGCGGGATCGGCCTCGTAATAGTCCTCATCGAGACGGGCGAAGGCCTTCCCGGCGCGCACGGTCACCACCCGGGCGTAGTGCCGCTCCAGGAACCGCCATGGTTCGCCGCCCGCGTCCGTGACCACCACGGCGGTGCGCCGCGGTTCATGGGCGCCGGTGCGGGCGCGGCGCAGCCGGGTCCACTGCTGCTGGTGCAGCCACTGGTCGGCGGGCAGCCGCTGCGGTCCGGTTGGCAGCGCGGGCGTGCGCGCGAAGTCGTACTCCACCGTCTCGAAGGCGGGCGGCGGGAAGTCCCAGGGCGCGGACGCCGGACCCTCGGACCATCCGAGGGTGTGGCCGGCCGACCAGGCCTCGGCGAGGGCATGGGCGTCCCGGTCTCGGGCGGGGAGCCGGGTCTGCGGGTGAGGCGCCGTGACCTCGCCCAATGCGTCCAGCCACACGACGGCGGAGGGGGCGTCCGGGCAGACCGCCGCCGCCCGGTGGCCGAGCGCGGGCCGTCCGGCCTGGAGGTGGCGCAGGACCTGCGGATAGGTGTCAGGGTGCGCCTTCAGGTATGCGGCGATACGGCGTCCATCCGCGCGTACGGCAGCCTCGGAACTGCCGGACAGCACCAGGCACGGCACCAACTCGCGCGCGGTGTGCGCTACTTGCGCTGCGTCCGGCTGTTCGAGCAGCAGGTGGGCGTTGGTCCCGCCGATGCCGAAGCTGCTGACGGCGGCCACCCGTGGCCCGTCCTGCGGCCAGGGTTCGGCGGCAGTGGGTATGCGGAACGGGCCGTCGTCGATCTCCGGGTTGAGCCGGTCGAAGTCCGCCGTGGGCGGGACGATCCCGTGGTGCACGGCGAGTACGGCCCGCACCATGCCGACGACGCCCGCGGCGGCGCCCAGGTGTCCGATCTGGCTCTTCACGGACGACAACGCCACGCACCCGTCGTCCGCCAGGCCGTACGCCTGACGCAGCGCGGCCGCCTCCACCGGGTCCCCGAGACGGGTACCGGTGCCGTGTGCCTCCACATAGCCGAGGTCTGCGCCGCTACGGCCGCTGCGGTGCAGGGCGGTGCGGATCGCGGCGCGTTGCCCGGCCAGGGCGGGGGCACTGTAACTGAGCTTGTCCGAACCGTCGTTGTTGATGCCCGAGCCGGTGATGACGGCGTAGACGGTGTCCCCGTCCCGGCGGGCGGCGGCGAGGGGCTTGAGGACGACGACGCCGGTTCCGCTGGCGCCGACGGTGCCGCCGGCGTCCGCGCTGAAGGGCCGGCAGTGGCCGTCCGGCGAGAAGATGTGCTGCGGCCGGTAGGTGTAGCCGTCGGTGAGTTCGGTGTCGACGAGGACACCGCCGACGAGCATCACGTCGGCGTCTCCCTGCCGCAGCAGCCCGGCGGCGACGTGCACGCCGACGAGTGAACTGGAGCATGCCGACTGCACGGTGAAGGCGGGCCCTGTCAGACCGAGGTGGTAGGCGGCCTTGGTGGCCAGGAAGTCCTTCTCGTGGTGCAGCGCCAGCCGGAAGGTGTCGGGCAGTTCGGCCGGGTCCGCCTCGCGCAGCATGCGCTGGAAGTAGGTGTTCTCCCCGCAGGCGGCCAGGAGTCCGACCCGGCGGGCCGTCGGATCTCCGATACCGGCGTGGGCGAGTGCCTCGACGCAGTTCATCAGGAGCTGCCGCTGCTGGGGGTCCATCAGCCGGGCCTCGTGCGGGCTGATCGTGAAGCGGCCCGGGTCGAAGGCGAGCATCCCCGTGAGCTGGCTGCGGGCGCCGACCCGGCCGTCCGTGGTCGGGAAGTGTTCGATGCCGCGACGGCCGGAGACCACCAGGTCCCAGAAGGCGGCCAGGTCAGGGGCGCCCGGCAGTCGTACGGCCATCCCGATGACGGCGATGGGTTCCTCGGCCCGCTCCCCCGGCGGCCGTGGGGCGTCGGAGACGACGGCAGTCGCAACGGCGCCCTCCGAGGCACGTTCCTCGATGAGGCGTGCCAGCGCGCGGAGGCTGACGTGCTCGAACAACTCCGGGACGGTGAAGGCGAGTTCGCCCTCGCCCGCGCAGCGGAGCTGGAAGCGCATCAGGTCCAGACTGGTGGCGCCCGCGTCGAAGAACCGCTGCTCCACGCCGATCGCCTTGCCGGTCACCGTCTCGAACAGGGCGGCCAGCCGTCCTTCGAGCGATGAGACGGCCGGGGCGGCCACGTCGACGGAGCGCAACTCGCGACCCGGGGCGGTCTGCGCCGCCCGGCGGTCCAGCTTGCCGCTCGGCGTGCGCGGCAGCTCTGTCAGGCGACGGAAACGGCTTATGCGTACGTAAGCCGGCAGCAGCCCCGCCAGATGGTCCGCGAGATCGGCCGGATCGGGGTCGCCGCCCCGGCATCGCAGGCAGGCCACCAACTGTCCGCCCTCCACCGCCGCGATCGCGTGGGTCACACCGGGATACTGCAGCAACGCGGCCTCGACCTGCCCCAACTCCAGCCGGAACCCGCCGAGTTTGACCTGGCTGTCGTCGCGGCCCGCGTAGTGCAGCAGACCCTGCGCGTCGAACCGTGCCAGATCGCCGGTGCGGTAGAAGGTCCCGAGGTCCGGGTCGTCGGTGAAGCGGTCGTGGTTCGGCGTGTCGTCGCCGACGTAGCAGCGGTTGGCCATGAGGCCGCCGATCAACAACTCGCCGGTGACACCGGGCGGGACAGGCAGACCGCCCTCGTCGACGACACGCAGGACGGCGTTCGCCACCGGGCGTCCGATCGCGGGGCGCAGCGGCCAGGCGGCGGGGTCGCCGTCGAGGCACAGGCCACTGACGACATGGGTCTCGGTGGGGCCGTAGTGATTGAACAGCCGGGCGTCCGGAAGCCCGGCGAACCAGCGGCGGATCGCGTCGGTGCACACCAACTGTTCGCCGGCGGTGATGACTTCACGCAATCGCGACGGGAACTGCCCGGTGCGCACCCCGTGTTCGGCGAGCAGCTGCAGAGCGACGTACGGCAGGTAGATCCGCTCCGCTCCCCCGGTCTCCAACTCCCGCAGCAGGGACGGGACATCGTGCCGCCAGGCGGGTTCCACCAACCGCAGGAGCCCGCCGGAGCACAGGGTCGTGAAGATCTCCTGGAAGGAGACGTCGAAGGACAGCATGGAGAACTGCTGGGTGACGGCGGGCCCGCTCAGGCCGCCGCATGTGCGCTGCCAGGTCAGCAGGTTGCACAGGGTCCGGTCGGAGACCTGGACGCCTTTGGGAGTGCCGGTGGAGCCGGACGTGAACAGGGTGTAGAGCGGGCGCAGCCCCTGGTGCGTGGGCAGTTGGGGCGCTGTGGTGGGGGTGTCGGCGAGGGTGAGCACGTGCCGGGGCAGGGACGGTGGCGCGATCGCGGCGAGGACGGCTTCGTCCTCGGGTGCCACGAGCACGCACAGGGGGTCGGCCTGGTCGAGCACATGCCGCAGCAGGGGCGGCGGGTAGGCGGGGTCGAGAGGTACAACGGTGAGGTTGAGTCGGGCCGCCGCGAGGAGCGCCACGATGTGTTCGGCGGAGGGCTGGAGGTAGAGCGCGACGGCCGCCGGTGCGGCGGGATCGGCCGGGAGGCGCGCGCCCAGTGCCGCCGCCAACTCGGCTGCCTGTACGTCGAGTTCGGCGTAGGTGAGGGTGGATTCACCGGTGGTGACGGCGGGGGCGTGCGGGGTGTGGGCGACCTGCCGGGCGAAGCCGTCGGCGACGGTGGTGAAGTCCGGTGCGCGCGTGGGGCCTTGGCCGTGGTCGGGCAGGGTTCGGCGATAGTCGGTGACCAGTTCGTGCAGGGTGATGTCGGTGTCGCCGGTCAGGTGGTCGAGGGTCTGGCGGAAGAGGCGGACCGCGGCCCGGGTGCGTTCGGCGCCGATGTCGTCGCGGTATTCCCACAGGCAGTCGAACCCGCCCTCGTGCTCCACCACCGACAGCGTGAGGGCGCACTTTGCACCCAGCGGCTCGGGCCACAGCGGCCGTACCTCGCAGCCGTCCAGGCGCAGTGCCGAGAAGTCGGTGTTCTCCAGGACGAACAGGTAGTCGAACAAGGGGGTTCGCTCGCGGAAGGCGCGGTCCGCGAGGAGGTCGGCAAGGGCGACCTCCTGGTCTTGCAGCACAGCACGAACGGCAGCGGAGTGGGCCGAGAGCTGGGCGTCCAGTGAGCGGTGCGGCTCCATCGCCAGGTCCAGGAGCACGGTGTTGGCGAACATGCCGACCGTGTCCGCGAATTCGGGGCGGGGCCGGTTCACCACCGGCGTGGCGACCAGCGGACGGCCCTGCCCGGTCACGCCGTACAGGCTCGCGGCGAACGCGGACACCAGCAACTGGAAGCGCGTCAGTCCGAGTTGTGCCGCACGACGGTCCAGCGCGCTGCGGCGGACCAGGTCGAGCGAGGTGCGCAACAGGCGGGCCCGTGGCGCTTCGGAGGCCGGCAGCGCGGGTGACGGTTCGCCGTCACGGCCGTAGTGGGAACGCAGCCGCGCGCGGCGGTCTTCGTAGGCGGGACTCGTGTGCCAACTGCGCTGCCAGCGTGCGAAGTCCAGGGGGGTGAGGGCGGAGGGCGGCTGGGCGGCATCGGCAGTACACGCGTCGCTGGCGTCCAGGGGCGTGGGGACGGACGACGGCTGGACGCCACCGCCGGTGCAGGCGTCGGTGAGGTCGTGGAGGAGGAGGTTGAGCGACCAGCCGTCCACGGCGACGTGGTGCAGGTGCAGCAGGAGCAGTCCGCCGTCGGCCTGCGTCACCCAGGCGGCCCGCAGCATCCGGGCGTCGCCGAGGTCGAAGCGGTGGCCGAAGAACCGGTCGGCGGTGTCCTGCCACTCCTCCCCCACGCGTGCTTGGAGGCGCTGCCAGGGGTCGTAGGGATCGCCGGTCTGCTGGAGCAGCCCGTCGGGGGTGGGGACCAGCCGGGTGCGCAGGGCCACGTGCCGTTCCACCATCGCGCGCACCGCGCGATGCAGAGCCGCCGTGTCGACGCGGCCCCGGACGCGGAAGGCCAACGGCACGTCGTAGGAGCGGCTTTCGGGCTCCCGCTGCTGCAGAAGCCAGAGGCGTTCCTGCTCGCTGGTGGCCGGTGCGGTCGGCTCGCCGGAGGGGGCGGGCACGGGTGGGTGTTCTCCCGGAGTCGTCTCCGGGGCGTGCACAGCATCCGCGAGGGAGGCGAAGTCGGCCCGCAGGACGAGGTCGTGCGGCAGGTCGACGGCGAAGCGGCTGAGGATCTCGAAGCGGAAGCGCAACGCCTTCAGCGAGTCACCGCCGCTCGCGGCCCAACGGTCGCCCGGGCGCAGGCCGTTGACGGCGAGGATGTCTTCGGCGACTTCCAGCACCCGTCGTTGCTCGGCGCTGACGGGTACGTCGCCCTCCTGCGCACCGCGCCACGGGGTCCCGGCGCCACGCAGCAGGGCGGCCCGGTCGACCTTGCCGTTGGCGTTTCGCGGCAACTCGGCGACGAGGTACGTGTGGTGAGGGCGCATGTACGAGGGCAGGGCGGCGGCGAGGTGACGGTCGTAGGCGTCGTAGGAGAGTTCGTCGCCCAGGACGAGGAAGGCGAGCAGTTCGCTGCGGTCCGCGTCGTCGCGGCGGGTGCATATGTAGGCCTGGCGGACGGCGGGTTGGGCCAGGATCTGCCGCTCCACCTCGCCCGGTTCGATGCGGAAGCCGCGCACCTTGACCTGGCGGTCGGCCCGGCCGACGTAGGTGATCCGGCTTTCGGTGTCCTGGCGTACGAGGTCTCCGGTGCGGTACCAGCGGCGTTCGCCGCCGTTCTCGTGCGGGAGCCGTACGAAGCTGCGCTCTGTCTGCTCCGGGAGGTTGCGGTAGCCGAGGGCCAACGCCGGTCCGGACAGCAGTAGTTCGGCCACTTCGCCCGGTTCGGCGGTGCGGTCGTCCTCGGTGCGGAGCAGTACGCCGGTGCCGGGGAGCGGGGCGCCGATCGGGATGGTGTCGCCGGCGAAGTCGCGTGGGATGGGGTGGCACAGGGCGAAGGTCGTCGCCTCCGTCGGCCCGTACACGTTGTGCAGGACGGTGCGGGAGGCGGAGTTGGTCTCGTACCAGCGGCGGACGATGCGTGCGTTGAGCTGTTCACCGCCGACGAGTACCTGTCCGGTGGTGACGAAGCAGTCGGGTACCTGCTCGACGACCGCGTTGAACAGGGCCGTCGTGATGAACACCGTGTCGACGCGCTGCTCGCTGAGCACCCTGGCGAATTGGGGCGCGCTGTGCACTTGGTCGTCGTCGAGTACGACGCAGACGCCGCCGGTCAGGAGGGGGACCCACACCTCGAAACTGAGCGCGTCGAAGGCGGGGTTGGCCAGGCTGGCGAAGCGGGCGCCGGGCCGTAGGTCCAGGTAACCGGGGCGTGCCAGGCGCAGCACTCCGTCGTCGGTGACCTCGACGCCCTTGGGGTGCCCCGTGCTGCCGGAGGTGTAGAAGACGAATCCCGTGACGGTGTCGCCGGGACGGCTCGGAGGCACGGCGGGCAGGACGGGACCGTCACCGGTCAGGAGCAGGTGGGCGTCCAACGCGGCAATGTGCTCCGGCAGTTGGGGCGTGTGCCCGCTGTTGTGGACGACGGCGACGGCGCCCGAGTCGTCGAGGATGTGCCGCTGGCGGTCGGGTGGGCTGAGGCGGTCGAGGGGGACGACGGTGGCTCCGGCGCGGCGGATGCCGAGCATGACGCAGACCAGTTGCCAGGAGCGGGGCAGGTGTACGGCGACCGCGTGGCCGGGGCGAACTCCGGCCGCGTGCAGTCGCGTTGCCACTCGACCGCTGGCCTGTTCGAGTTCGGCGTAGTCGAGGACCCGGCTGCCGTCCTCGACGGCGACGGCGGAGGGGGTGCGGCGAGCCTGGCCCAGCACGCCCTCGGCGAGGGAGGCGCATCTCGCGGGGGCCGGGGAGACTCTGAGGGCGGGGCGGAGGTCCATCACGCCTCCCGTATCGGCTGAGTCAACTGAGCGCCGTGGTGGGCGAGTTCAGCGGCGAGCAGGGTGCCGACCTGAGCTGCTCCGACGCCCTCCAGGATCTCCCAGTGGTCGCACTCCATCATCTCGACGCGGTAGCCGCCCTCGGCGCGGCGCTGCCAGAAGGCACGGACCTCGGCGTGGAAGGGGGTGTCGTCACCGTCCGGCACCGCCTGGGCGAGGACCGTGCGCGCCGGGGAGGCCGCCGGGACATGCTCGCGGGCAGTGAGCCGGTTGTGGTTGTAGAGGTGGAAGTAGCGGTCGACCTGGGCGTCGTCGATGCCGGGGTACATCCCGTTGAACCTCACGAGTTTGTCGCGGAACTCGGCCGCGTCGACGGCACCGATCTCCGCGCGGGCGGATTCGTCGTCGGTGGCCTGGGTGTCGAGGAGGACGACGCTGACCGCCCGGTGTCCGGCACGGGCCAGCACGCGTCCCATCTCATGGGCGACGAGACCGCCGTAGGACAGACCGGTCAGGACCAGTGGTTCCGCGCCCAGCGGCTCCAGTAGGCGCAGGTACTCCTCGGCCATGGCTTCCACGCTCGGCAGGAGGTCCTCGTCGGGGTTCACTCCCGGGGACTGGATGCCGTACAGGCCGACGCTCTCGGGGAGGAGGGTGGCCAGGGGGAGGTAGCAGAAGGCGGTGCCGCCGGCGGGATGGACGCAGACGACGCGCGGGCCCGTGCCGGGGCGGAACTCGATGAGGCTGCCGGGCGCGCGGGAGGTGCCGTCCTCGCGCAGTAACGCGGCCAGCGTTTCGATGGTGGGGCGGGTCATCACCTCACCCACCGGCAGACGGCGGCCGAACGTCTCGGTGACGGCGTGGGCCATTTTGATGGCCGAGAGCGAAGTCCCGCCGATCTCGAAGAAGTTGTCGCTGACGCCGATGTCGGGGTGGAGCAGGATCCGCTGCCAGATCCGGTACAGGCCGTGTTCGACGTGGTCGCGCGGGCTGGCCGTGTTGACCTGGGTGGCTGTCGACTCCTGGGCCAGACTCAGCAGTTGGGGCCGGTCGAGTTTGCCGCTGCGGTTGAGCGGGAGGGTGTCGAGGTCGAGGAAGACGGCGGGGATCATGTAGTCGGGCAGTCGGTGGGCGAGGGCGGTTCGCCAGTCGTGGGTGGTGCGGGCGGGTGCGGTGCCCCGGCCGATGCCGGCGAGCAGGCGGGGCTGGCCGGTCGCGTCGTGGTCGACGAGGACGGCGGCTTCGCGGACGCCGGGCAGGGCCATGAGCGCGGCCTCGACCTCGGCGGGTTCGATCCGGAATCCGCGGAGTTTGACCTGGTCGTCGGCGCGGCCCAGGTAGTGGGCCTGGCCGTCGGGCAGGCGTCGGGCGAGGTCTCCGGTGCGGTAGATCCGTTCGCCGGGCACGAACGGGTCGGGCAGGAAGCGTTCCTTGGTGAGGTCGGGGCGGCCCAGATAGCCGCGGGCCAGCGACGCTCCACCGAGGTACACCTCCCCCACCACACCGGGCGGAACGGGTTCCATGCGGCCGTCGAGCACGTACATACGGGTGCCGGGCAGCGGGCGGCCGATGGGGCACGGCCGCTCCAGTGGGCGGGGGTCGTAGTACGCGGTGCTGTAGAGGGTCGCTTCGGTGGGGCCGTAGCCGAAGCAGGTCCGCAGGCCGGGAAGGTGCTGTGCCATGCGGTGCAGCGCGGCTTCGGTGAGCGACTCGACTCCCGTGAGCAGCGTGCGCAGTTGAAGCCCCCGCAGTCGTACGGCGGGGTCCTCGTCGATCCACTTGACGTAGGCGGGCGGCAAGAACGCCTGGGTCACCGCGTGTTCGCGCATCCAGGCGAGCAGCGCCTCGGGGTCGCCGCGCAAGTCCTCGGGGACGATGTGCAGTTCGCCACCGGTGGTCAGGGGCAGCAGCAGTTCGTGGATCGAGGCGTCGAAGCCGATGCTGGACCAGGCCGAGCCGACCTCGCCGGGGGCGGTGCCCATGCGGGCGTGCCAGGTCGCGAAGAGGTTGAGGACGCTGCGGTGTTCGACTGCGACGCCCTTGGGTCGTCCCGTGGACCCGGAAGTGAAGATCACGTAGGCGAGTCGGTCCGGCGTGGGAGCGATGCCTGTGGGCGGTTCGTGGCGGGTTGCTCCCTCGGCCTCTACGGCGCTCAGGTCGAGCCATTCCGGTGCGCGGTCCGCACTGTCGTGGTCGCTCAGGACGAGGGGGCAGGCCGCGTCCTCGACCATGTTCGCGAGGCGTTCGGCGGGCTGGCCCGGGTCGAGCGGGAGATAGGCGCCGCCCGCTTTGAGGATGCCCAGGATGCCGACGGCCAGATCGCAGGACCGTTTCGCGTGCAGGCCCACGACGTCGCCGGGACGGACGGACCGGGCCACGAGGGCGTGCGCGAGGTGGTTGGCGCGGCGGTCGAGGTCCGCGTAGTCCAGCGAGCTGTCCCGGTCGACGACGGCGGTCTGCCTGGGGCGCTCGCGGACCTGTGTTTCGAAGAGTTCGACGAGTCCCGACGCCGCGTGCAGCACGGACCCGGGGGCCTCCGACCGCGTGGCGTCACCGTCGAGCAGCACCTGTCGGCGTTCCCGAGGCTCCATCAACTCCAGGGCGCGGACGTCCCGTTCGGGGTGGCGGGCCATATCGGTGAGCAGGTTCCGCAGATGGCCGGCCCAGCGCTCGGCGGTGGCGTGGTCGAGGAGGGCCGTCGCGTAGTCCAGGTACCCGGTGATCCGGCCGTCGGACTCGGTCGCCGAGACGGCGAGGTCGAACTTGGCCGGGGCGTGGGCGATCGGCAGCGGCTGGGCCTCGACTCCGGGCAGATGCAGCAGGTCCCGCCGTTCGGGCACCCAGGCCAGCATGGTCTGGAACAGCGGGGTTCGGGAGGCGCTGCGCGGCGGGTTGACCAGTTCGACGATGCGCTCGAACGGCAGGTCCTGGTGGGCGAGTGCCGCGCGTACGACGGCACGGGTGCGGGCGAGGGCCTCGGACGCGGTGAGGGAACCGGACAGATCGATGCGCAACGGGAGGGAGTTGACGAGGAAGCCGATGAGACCGGCCGCTCCCGGGCCGCGCCGGTTGGCGAAGGGGCTGCCGACAACGATGTCCTCCTGCCCGGAAAGGCGCGACAGGAGAATCGCCCAGCCCGCCAGCACGGCAACGAAGGGGGTGGCACCGTGCTGTCTGGCCAGACTACGGAGCCCGGCGGTGACCTCGGCGTCGAGGCCGAACTCGGCCCGGCCGCCCGCGTATTGCTGTTCCGTCGGGCGTGGACGGTCGGTGGGCAGTTCCAGGACGGGCGGGGCCTCGTGCAGCGCGCGGCGCCAGTAGTCCTCCTGGGCGGCGAGCGCGCCGTCGAGGACGGCTTGCTGCCGGGTCTGCGTGTGGTCGGCGAACTGCACCGCGAGTGGCGGCAGAGGGTTCGGAGCGCCTGCGGCGAACGCCTCGTAGAGCTGGCCGAGTTCGTCCATCATGACGTTCATCGAGACGCCGTCGTAGATGCTGTGATGGAACGTCAGCAGGAGTACGTGGCGCTCGGGCCCCACTGTGAGAAGGCGTCCGCGTCCGAGCGGGCCGGTGTCGAGGTCGAACGGCCGTTGTTCCTCGTCGAGTTGGCGGGCGGCGACGCGCGCGTCGAGGTCGTGGGCGGGGGCTGCGCGGTCCGAGGCCCCGGGGCCGGCGACGGAGGTTGCGGTGAGGTCCTCGAAGGTCAGGGCGAATCCCGTGCCCGGTGGGTCGATGTGCTGGTGCACTTCCCCTTCGGTGGCCACCAGCCGTGTCCGCAGCGTCTCATGACGATCCGTCAGCGCGTCGAAGGCGCGGGACAGCAGGTCGCCGTCGAGCGGGCCGGTCAGGGAGAAGGCGATCGTCTCGTTGTACGCGGCGTTCGCGCCCGGCAGTTGGGCCAGGAACCACAGTCGCCGCTGGGCGAAGGAGGCGGGCCGGATGCGGGGCGCCAACTCGACGCCGCCGGTGGCCGTTTCGGTGGACGCGCGTGGAGTGGGGACAGGGTGGGGGGTGGTGTGCACCGGCGGTACCTGGCCTTCCCATCGGTGTGGGGCGGGGTGTCATCGGGCGCGACGGGTCGGGGTCACCGGACTGCCGTCGGCCAAGAAGAGGCGTGCTCGCCGTCGAGCGGGCGTCGTGGGGGCGGAGCGCGAGGCCGGTGGCGGGACGCGCAGGGCGCCGTCGCCGCGGACCACTCACCGGGAGACGGGGCACACGTCAGGTCGTCGAGGAAGGGGCTGGTCCACGGGGCGAGGCGGCCGAAAGGGCGCCGGTATTTCGATAATTCGATTCCCGAAATCGCTGGCCAATTACCTGGTCACATCGTTTTCCTGCTCACTCGGATTTCCTTCCGGAACTCCGTGACGCAGTCGTAATCATCAATCACAGGCTCAGGACATGTCAATACTCGACATTCCACAACACCTCACAGAACACCCACACCGAAAAAGAATCCCATGAAACTCGCATATGGGAAGAAAGGTTCCACAACGTCACGCGTTTTCCCCCGGAGTGCGGCGAAACGCCGTGACGGGCAAAGAAGGTCTCATGTTCCGGCGGACCTGACGGGTTTAAGAGTCGCCGGCCGGGACCGGAACCCCCGCACACGGGAGCGGGAAAGGCCCACTGCCGGACAAGGCGGCCCTCGGCCTTACGAACTCGTCCGCTCTTCCTCCTGCGGTACGGCGTACCCAGGCACAGAAGGCCAGCGCAGGGTCAGTACCACGGACTCGTCCTCTGCGGCCCAGGAGTGATCCACTCCCTGACCCCAGACGACATAGTCGCCCTGTTCTTCCAACAGCACGCTACGACCGGGGAACTCCATACGGAAGCGACCTGAGATGAGGACCAGGAGAGCTGCACGCACTTCGCCCCTCACCCACTGCGCTCGCTGTTCGCCACGCGGGTGGACGCCCCATTTGACCTCCACAGCGTCGCTGTGGCGAGGACCGCCTTCCTCCTTGAAGTGCCCGAGCAGCCACCCCCGGTCCAGTGCCGCGTCTTTGCCCGCATTACCCACGTACACGCCGTCTTCCATGCGCCGGAACGCTAGCAGCCGACTACCGCGGCAGTAACAGGGTGCCAGGCACCTGCGCGTGCCTTCCCGAACCCCAGTCGAATTCCCGCCGACCGGGGCTCCCTCCCGCCCGGATCAGTCGGAGCGTTCCTCCTCGGCCTCGTGGCTCTCGCACAGTGGCATCATCCCGGGCCGGTGCACCGGGCCTGCCCCGCTCACCGGATGGCGTCGAGCAGCAGGTTCGCGGCCACCGCCGCTCCGTCGGTGCGGATCTTGCCGCCCAGAGCCCTGGCTCGCGCCCGGGTCTCAGGTGCCAGGGCCGTCTTGAACGCCAGGCTCAAGGACTCGGTGGTCGGAGCCGGACTGTCAAGTGCCGCACCGAGATCCAGGGCTGCCACCTGACCGGCCCAGTAGGGGTTGTCCGCCAACTGCAGAGGAACCACCACTTGCGGCGCACCCGCACGGGCGGCCGTCAGCGTCGTGCCCGCGCCGCCGTGGTGCACCACGGCGGCCACCCTGCCGAACAGACGCTGATGGTTGACCTCGCCGATGGCGAGGCAGTCGTCCCGGTCGTCGGCCAGGTCCAGGTCCGCCCAGCCGCGCGAGACGAGTACGCGGTGACCCTGTGCGCGGATCACCTCGACGGCCCTGCGGGCGATGTCCGGGGACGGGCGCATGCTGCCGAAGCCCACGTAGACCGGCGGCGCGCCCGCGTCCAGGAACGTCACCAGTTCGGCCGGGAGCGGGCGTTGGTCCGGCAAGGTCCATGCACCCGTCTGTGTCACGTCGAGGCCCGGGGTCGCCTGCCACGGTCCCAGGACCGGGTCCGCCGCCAGCCACGGCCGGTCGGTGAAGACGTGATCGCGGACGTTGTCCACCGGTGGCAGACCGAGCGATGCCCGGTGACCGTTGAGCGGCTCGGCGAATTGCGCGTTCACGTTGTGGGCGTCCAGCTCCCACAGCGTCAGATTGTCGTTCGCCTCCGGCTCCGGCCAGCCCGGCCGCGGTGGCGGGGCATGGTACGGCGACGGCAGGTTGACCGCCGAATAGCTCGTGTACACGTAGCGGATGCCCGCGGCCTCGGCCACGGACCGCGCGGCGATCTGCGCCAGGCCCGCCGCCACCAGCGCGTCACATCCGTCGAGCGCCGCAGGGAAGATGCCGAACTGTGCGTCGAGCATCTCGGTCCGGTACCGGGACAGATCCGCCGCCGACGGCAGCGTCGTCCCGCTCATCAACGCCCGCACCGGTGGCCCGACCGGCACCAGTTGCACCCCGAGAGCTGCCAGTCGCTGCGCGAACTCCTCGTCGGGCGGGGCGCACATCCGCACCTCCACGCCGAGTTCCCGCAGCCGCACCGCGAGTGCCACCAGCGGTTCGACATCGCCCCGCGTCCCGTACGTGGACAACAGCACCCGCATTCAGCGTCCTCTTTCGTTCGGTCTTCCCGTACGTTTCGGCCCGTGCCCGCCCGGGCTTCGAGCGGTCCTCGTCGACGGCGATGGGTCGGCCGGAGCGGGTGCGCGGCAGCAGTGTACGTCGCGTGATCCGGAACGCGGCAGTGGTCCTCGAACACGGAGATGCCGGGATCCGCGCACGCCTCGCCCTCAACCGGGTGCACACGCAAGTCGGCGTCGTCGTCACGGAATTGGAAGCGTTCGACACTGGCCGGGTGCCGGTTCCGGGGCGCCGTACGGTGGTCGGTCCACTACCTGGTGAGCCGAGTGACGATGGCCGCCGGCCAGGCCTGCCGAGCTGCCCGGGGGCTGCCGCGACGTAGCGAGGTCGCCGGTGGACAGGGCACGCGGACACGGCGACGGCAGTGCCTCGTCGAACTTCGGATCCCGACGGCCGGTGTCGTCCCTCTCATGGGCCAACTCGGCTGTTTCGACGCCGACTTCTTCCTTCATCGGCAGCGGCGAATACACACCGGGCACCTTGGGGACAATCTCGCTGATCAACGTTGGCTCCCACTCACAGGGAGCCGTCCTCGGTGACTACGGTGAGCGCCGGCGTTCCTTCCAGGCCGACGGTGTGTGTGGCGTCGGCCTGGGGCCGCCCGTACCCGTACCCGGCGAAGTGCGCAAGGTTCCCGATCGTCAACACAATCTGAGAGCCACTCAATGCATAGTTCGTCCGTGCCCATCCCTGACGTTTCGATCATCTTGCCCTGCGCCGGATTCGCAACGCGCTTCGGGGCGCCCTACTCGAAGGAGCTGCACTGTCTGGCTCCCGGGGTCACCGTGCTGGACCGCAGCCTGGAGGCCGTTGTCGAGCTGGCCAAGAGTGGACTCAACGTGCGCCTGGTCGTCGTGTTCGGGACTCACAAGCTGGACACAGTGAGTTATCTCGCGCGCTACGCCGGGACCTTTCAAATGGTCTTCGTCTACCAGGACCAGGCGCTTGAACCGGATCTTGACGGCGCGATCCGGTCTGCCTTGCCGATGACGCAGGGGCCGGTGGCCCTTGTCCTGCCCGACATCGTTGTCTCCGGTGCGGGCAGTGCCGGCAGTCTTCTCGCCGCCTTGCGACAGACAGAGGTGGCGGGTTGGAGCGTTGTGGCCGCCGAGGAGCGGGACCCCGACACCCTCCGGCAGATGGGCGCGCTGGCCGTGGCCGAGGGGGACGGCATCGTGACGGTTAGGGCGGCCACCGACAAGCCATCGGACCCGTCGGGCTTCAACGCGTTCTGGGGCATGGTGGCGGTCACCGAGGAGGAGGCACACCGGTTGCCTGACGTGGCGAGCAAAGGGGCGGACAGCCCACTGGCCGGTGCGGTCGCCCTCATCGTGGAGCGAATCGTCAACTACAACACCACCGCGGGCTGACTCCCGGGGCGCCGACGAACTCGTGCGCGGGTGGCGCTGCGCACGCTCGCCGAGATCATCGACCATCTCAGTGCGTCAGGAGCCGATTACCGGATTTCACCATCCGAGCAGTTCGACCCGTTTCGCAGCAGCGGCAACCCGCTACCCACCGCCGGCGCGGGAGGTTCTGCCGTTCTCACCGGAGGCGAACGCCGACGGGGCGCTGTGAGACCTGGACGCCCGAAGCATCGCCGCGCCGTTCACCGTGGCGGGGTTCCTGGACGCCGACACACAGCCGGTGTCCGTCTCCTTCGGCGGCATGCCCTCCGAGGAAGGTCGCCCACGTGGCCGTAGAGGCGATCCGTGCCCAGGAGCACCGCGCCCTGTTGTCCCACAGGCGGACCGGCTTGGGCCCGATCGACGAGGGGGACGGCCGTTTCGTCGTGGGCGAGGTGAATGAGGAGGCACTGTTCGGTCGGGTGACTGCCGTCGTGCGTCACGGCGACCGCTGGCGGGCGCTGCCGGCCGACGACCTCTCCGCGCTGCTGACGACCACAGGTAC
>NZ_JBHXME010000079.1:0-46436 GCF_042721125.1 Streptomyces sp. NPDC058469 | reverse complement strand
GACTGCGCGTGAAGCAGCGGATCGCCCCGGACGGCAACGTGACCGGCTACTCCGTGGCCCTCCCGGCCGCCCCCACCGCCGTCGGCTCAGGAACCGGCCAGCTCCTCGCGGACCGTGCGGGCCGCGGCGACCAGGTTCTCCAGGGACGCGCGGGTCTCGGGCCAGCCGCGGGTCTTCAGGCCGCAGTCCGGGTTGACCCACAGCCGCTCCGGCGGGATGGCCTCAAGTCCCTTGCGCAGCAGGGCCGCTGCCTCGGCCGTGCTCGGTACGCGCGGGGAGTGGATGTCGTAGACACCCGGTCCCGCCTCGCGCGGATAGCCGTGCTCGGCCAGTTCGCTCGCGACCTGCATGTGCGAGCGGGCCGCCTCCAGGCTGATGACGTCCGCGTCGAGGTCGTCGATGGCCTGCACGATGTCGCCGAACTCGGCGTAGCACATATGGGTGTGGACCTGCGTCTCCGGCCGCACCCCGCCGGTGGTGAGCCGGAACGCCTCCGTGGCCCACGCGAGATAGGCGGGGTGGTCGGCGGCCCGCAGCGGCAGGGTCTCGCGCAGTGCGGGTTCGTCGACCTGGATGACCGAAGTCCCGGCGGCCTCAAGGTCGTTGACCTCGTCGCGCAGGGCGAGAGCGACCTGCCGGGCGGTGTCGCCGAGCGGCAGGTCGTCGCGGACGAAGGACCAGGCGAGCATGGTGACCGGTCCGGTGAGCATGCCCTTGACCGGACGGCCGGTGAGCGACTGGGCGTACGCCGTCCAGCGCACCGTCATCGGTTCCGGGCGGGAGATGTCGCCGGCCAGGATCGGCGGACGGACGTAACGGGTGCCGTAGGACTGGACCCAGCCGTGCTGCGTGGCGAGGTAGCCCGTCAGTTGCTCGGCGAAGTACTGGACCATGTCGTTGCGTTCGGGCTCGCCGTGCACGAGGACGTCAAGGCCGGTCTTCTCCTGGAACGAGATCACCTCCTGGATCTCGGCCTTGACGCGCTCCTCGTAACCGGCCGTGTCGATCCGTCGCGCCCTCAAGTCGGCCCGCGCGGTGCGCAGTTCGGCGGTCTGCGGGAACGAGCCGATCGTGGTCGTGGGCAGCGTCGGCAGCCCGAGACGCGTGCGCTGTGCCGTGGTCCGTTCGTCGTACGGCTGGGAGCGGCGGGCGTCGGCGTCCGTGACCGCGGCGGCCCGAGCCCGTACGGCGGGGTCGCGGGTGAGCGCCGAACCGGCGCGGGAGGCCAAGTCGGCGCGGTTGGCGGCGAGTTCGGCGGCGATCGTGTCGGCGCCCTGGGCCAGGCCCTTGGCGAGCGTGACGATCTCGCTCGTCTTCTGCCGCGCGAACGCGAGCCAGCGCAGGATCTGCGGCTCGATGTCCCGCTCGGCGGATGCGTCGAGCGGCACATGGAGGAGCGAGCAGGAGGCGGCCACGTCGACCCGGTCGGCCAGCCCGAGCAACGTGCCCAGTATGGCAAGGGACTTGGTGAGATCGTTGACCCAGACGTTACGGCCGTTGACCACGCCCGCGACCAGCCGCTTGCCGGGCAGCCCGCCCACCGCGGCGAGGGCGTCCAGGTTGGCGGCTGCGGACTCGGTGAAGTCGAGCGCGAGGCCCTCCACCGGAGCCTTCGCGAGGACGAGCAGTGCCTCGCCGAGCCGGTCGAAGTAGGAGGCGACCAGGAGCTTCGGCCGGTCGGTGAGGCCTCCGAGGTCACGGTATGCGCGTGCGGCGGCGTTCAGTTCGGCCGGGGTGCGGTCCTGGACCAGGGCGGGCTCGTCGAGCTGCACCCACTCCGCGCCCGCCGCCCGCAGGTCGGCGAGGACCTCGGCGTACACGGGCAGCAGCCGGTCCAGCAGGGTCAGCGGATCGAAGCCCGCCGCAACTCCCGGTGCGGGCTTGGCGAGCAGGAGGTAGGTGACCGGGCCGACCAGGACGGGACGGGCGGTCAGGCCCAGGGCGAGGGCCTCCTTCAACTCCGCCACCTGCTTGGTGGAGTCGGTGGTGAAGACGGTGTCCGGGCCCAACTCGGGCACCAGATAGTGGTAGTTGGTGTCAAACCACTTCGTCATCTCCAGCGGCGCCACGTCCTGGGTGCCGCGCGCCATCGCGAAGTACCCGTCCAGCGCGTCGAGTTCGACGGCGGCGCGGTGTCGTTCGGGGATCGCGCCGACCATGACGCTGGTGTCCAGGACGTGGTCGTAGTACGAGAAGTCGCCGGTGGGCACTTCGTGGATGCCGGCCTCGGCCAGCTGCTGCCAGTTGGTGCGGCGCAGTTCGGCGGCGGTGGTCCGGAGGGCGTCGGCGTCGACGCGGCCCTTCCAGTAGCCCTCGATGGCCTTCTTCAGTTCCCGGCCCCGGCCCTGACGGGGGTAGCCGTACACGGTGGCCCGTGCTGCCGCGGCTGCGGACTTCGCTGTCACGGAAATCTCCTTCGCGAGATATCTCCCTGGATCCCGGCGGGACGTGAGCGCGAAGGTGCGACGAATCGGGCGGACGCACGGTGAACTGTGCCCGCCGATATGTGCGCCGACCCGCCCACGAGGTCACCGGGATTCCGCGCGCGAATGCTTCGCGTGCGGGCAGGTGGCAGGTCTTCGGACTTGCGGGCACGGCCTCTTTTTTTAACCGGAGGCCACCTACTGGCCGTCGCTTCCCAGGTCCTTTTCTCCGGGCCCAGTGCGTATGACGGCGGTCGTTCCCGCTTACCGCTGCGGGGCAGTCCCGGAATTTCACCGGGTTCCCTCTTGCGACGCGTTCCGTCTGGCTGACGGGGCGAACCAGCTGCGCCGCCAGCCTAAAGGGTGGGGGGTGGTTGCGTCGATTTTTGTCTGCCGGCCCGGTGGGGGCTGGTCGCGCCCACGCGGCTGAGCCGCAAATCGATACAGCCCCGCGCCCCTGAAAACAAGGTGGACACAGTCGGCCCTGATCCAAGTGCGGAGCCGAGTCAGCTTGGGCCGGTGCCGAACGCTCTCAGGATTTGTTCGGCCGCCAGTGTTGCCGTCAACTCGCCCTCGCGTACCTGGCGTTCGAGGTCCGGAGTCAGCGCACGTACCGTCGGATCCGAGTGCAGCCTGCCCAGGAGTTCATCGCGGACCATCGTCCACGTCCAGTCCACCTGCTGCTCGCTGCGCTTTGCGGCAAGGCGGCCCGTGGAGTCCAGCAGCGACCGGTGCTGTTCCAGGCGCTCCCAGACCGTGTCCAGGCCGGTGCCCTCGCGGGCGCTGCAGCTCAGTACCGGTGGGGTCCAGGCCGCGTCGGCGGGGTGCATCAGGCGCAGCGCGCCTGCCAACTCCCGTGCCGCGCCCCGCGCGTCGCGCTCGTGCGGGCCGTCCGCCTTGTTGACGGCGATGACGTCCGCCAGCTCCAGGACGCCCTTCTTGATGCCCTGCAACTGGTCGCCGGTGCGGGCGAGGGTCAGGAGAAGGAAGGAGTCGACCATGTTCGCTACGGCGGTCTCCGACTGGCCGACGCCGACCGTCTCGACGAGGACGACGTCGTAGCCCGCCGCCTCCATCACCACGATCGACTCGCGGGTCGCCTTCGCGACGCCGCCGAGTGTGCCCGCGGTGGGGGAGGGGCGGACGAAGGCCGCCGGGTCGACGGCCAGGCGTTCCATGCGGGTCTTGTCGCCGAGGATCGATCCGCCCGTGCGGCTCGACGACGGGTCCACGGCGAGCACCGCGACCCGGAAGCCGAGCGAGGTGAGCAGCGTGCCGAACGCGTCGATGAACGTCGACTTGCCGACACCGGGCACACCGCTGATGCCGATCCGCCGGGCCTGGCCGCTGTGCGGAAGTAGTTCGGTCAGCAACTCCTGTGCCATGACCCGGTGTTGGGGTTTGGTCGACTCGACGAGCGTGATGGCGCGGGCCACCAGCGCCCGCTTGCCGTCGAGTACGCCCTTCACATAGGTGTCGACCTCGATCACGGGGTGTGCCCGAGGTCGGTGGCCAGCCGCTTCACCAGGTCGTGGGCCGCGTCCGGGATCACCGTCCCGGGCGGGAACACGGCCGCCGCGCCCATCTCCAGGAGCGTGGGCACGTCCTGCGGCGGGATCACCCCGCCCACCACGATCATGATGTCCTCGCGGCCCTCCTCGGCGAGGGACTCCTTCAACGCCGGTACGAGGGTGAGGTGTCCGGCGGCGAGGGACGAGACCCCGACGATGTGCACGTCCGCCTCTACGGCCTGGCGGGCCACCTCGCCGGGGGTCTGGAACAGCGGGCCGACGTCGACGTCGAAGCCGAGGTCGGCGAAGGCGGTGGCGATCACCTTCTGACCGCGGTCGTGGCCGTCCTGGCCCATCTTGGCGACCAGGATGCGGGGGCGGCGGCCCTCGGACTCCTCGAACTCGGCCACGAGGGTGCGGGTGCGCTCGACGGACGGGGACTCGCCGGCTTCGGTGCGGTACACACCGGAGATCGTACGGATCTGGCTCGCGTGCCGCCCGTACACCTTCTCCAGCGCGTCGGAGATCTCGCCGACCGTCGCCTTCGCGCGGGCCGCGTTCACCGCCAGCTCCAGGAGGTTTCCGGTGCCTTCGGCCGCGCGGGTCAGGGCGTGGAGTGAGTCCTGGCAGACCTGTTCGTCGCGCTCCGCGCGCAACCGCCGTAGTTTCTCGATCTGTTGGGTGCGTACGGAGGAGTTGTCGACCTTGAGGACGTCGATCTGCTCGTCGGTCTCCACGCGGTACTTGTTGACGCCGATGACCGGCTGGCGTCCGGAGTCGATGCGGGCCTGGGTGCGGGCCGCGGCCTCCTCGATGCGCAGCTTGGGGATGCCCGCGTCGATGGCCTTGGCCATACCGCCCGCGGCCTCGACCTCCTCGATGTGCTGCCAGGCGCGGCGCGCGAGGTCGTACGTCAGCTTCTCGACGTACGCGCTGCCGCCCCACGGGTCGATCACGCGGGTCGTGCCGGACTCCTGCTGGATCAGGAGCTGGGTGTTTCGGGCGATGCGCGCGGAGAAGTCGGTGGGCAGGGCGAGGGCCTCGTCGAGGGCGTTGGTGTGCAGCGACTGGGTGTGGCCCTGGGTCGCCGCCATCGCCTCGACGCATGTGCGCGTCACGTTGTTGAAGACGTCCTGCGCGGTCAGCGACCAGCCCGAGGTCTGCGAATGGGTGCGCAGGGAGAGGGACTTGGCGTTCTGCGGGTCGAACTGTTTGACCAGCCTGGCCCAGAGCAGCCGGGCCGCGCGCATCTTCGCGATCTCCATGAAGAAGTTCATGCCGATCGCCCAGAAGAAGGAGAGCCGGGGCGCGAACGCGTCCACGTCCATCCCCGCCTCCCGGCCCGCCCGGATGTACTCCACCCCGTCGGCGAGGGTGTACGCCAGCTCCAAGTCGGCCGTCGCGCCCGCCTCTTGGATGTGGTAGCCGGAGATGGAGATGGAGTTGTAGCGGGGCATCCGCTGCGAGGTGTAGGCGAAGATGTCGGAGATGATCCGCATCGACGGCTTCGGCGGATAGATGTAGGTGTTGCGGACCATGAACTCCTTGAGGATGTCGTTCTGGATGGTCCCGGCCAACTTCTCTGGCGGCACGCCCTGTTCCTCCGCCGCCACGATGTAGAGCGCCAGTACCGGCAGCACGGCGCCGTTCATCGTCATCGACACGGTCATCTTGTCCAGCGGGATGCCGTCGAAGAGCTGCCGCATGTCGTAGATCGAGTCGATCGCCACGCCCGCCATGCCGACGTCACCGGTCACGCGCGGGTGGTCGCTGTCGTAACCCCGGTGCGTGGGCAGGTCGAAGGCGACCGACAGGCCCTTCTGACCGGCCGCGAGATTGCGCCGGTAGAAGGCGTTGGACTCCTCGGCCGTGGAGAAGCCCGCGTACTGGCGGATCGTCCAGGGCTGGTTGACGTACATCGTCGGGTACGGGCCGCGCAGATACGGCGCGATGCCCGGGTAGGTGGCCAGGAAGTCCAGGCCCTCCAAGTCCTGCCCGGTGTACAGGGGTTTGACCGCGATGCCCTCCGGGGTCTCCCAGAGGAGGTCGTCGCCGCCGGCCGCCTTCTTGACGGCGTCGCGCCACTCGTCGGCACCGGCGTCGGCGGCCGGGGCCCCCAGCTCGATCCCGGAGAAGTCGGGGATGCGCCCCATCGCTGCCATCAGGACACTCCCATGCGGTCGAGGGTGGCGGAGAGCACGGCTACGGCGTCGCAGCCCGCGAAGACATACGCGTCGACACCTGAGTACTGCCCGGGACGGCCCGCGAGGAACACGTGCCGGGCACCGGCCGACCTCAACTCCCCGGCGATCTCGGCCGCTTGCT
The DNA here is from genome assembly GCF_042721125.1 of Streptomyces sp. NPDC058469. Classification (NCBI taxonomy): domain Bacteria; kingdom Bacillati; phylum Actinomycetota; class Actinomycetes; order Kitasatosporales; family Streptomycetaceae; genus Streptomyces; species Streptomyces sp. NPDC058469. The sequence continues at coordinate 40,177 of NZ_JBHXME010000079.1, read as the reverse complement.
CCTCGTACAGCGCGTCGCTGGAGCACAGGCAGGCCTCGGTGGCCCCGCTGTCCGCGAACCCGCCCTCGGTGACGGGCTCGATGCCGCCCGCCTGGAACAGGTTCGACGCGAAGGCGAGGCGTGCGGTGTGCGCGGCGGCCGGGCCGAGCGCGGCCAGGAAGACGCGCGGCCGGGAGCCGGTCGCCGCGAGGTGGGCGTCGGAGCGGGCGCGGAGTTCTTCGTAGGCCTCGTCGCGGCGCACGCGCGGCAGCCCGCCGGAGGGGACCGCGGGGGCGGGTGCGCGCTCCGGGAGGCGCTCGGCGAGGTTGGGGAACTCGCTGACGCCGGTGATGGGTTCGCGGCGCTTGGCGAGTTTCGCGCTGCGGGCCGCCCAGGTCGCGGCGAGGTCCTCGCGGAGGCGGCCGGATCGCAAGACCTCTGCCTGGCCGCCCTGTTGCTCGATGTGCTGGAAGAACTCCCAGCCCGCGTGGGCGAGTTCGTCCGTGAGCTGCTCCACATACCAGGAGCCGCCCGCCGGGTCGATCACCCGGGACAGATGCGACTCCTCGACCAGGATCGTCGAGGTGTTGCGGGCGATCCGGCGCGCGAACGCGTCCGACAGACCGAGCGCGTGGTCGAAGGGCAGCACGGTGACGGACTCGGCGCCGCCCACCCCGGCGGCCAGCGTCGCTACCGTCGTGCGCAGCATGTTCACCCACGGGTCGCGGCGGGACATCATCACCGGCGAGGTCACCGCGTGCTGCACCTGCCCGCCCGGCGCCCCGCACACCTCGGCCACCCGCGCCCACAGCCTGCGCGCCGCGCGCAACTTGGCGATGGTGAGGAACTGGTCGGCGGTGGCCGCGTACCTGAACTCCAGCTGGCCGACGGCCTGTTCGACGCTCAGCCCCGCCTCGGTCAGCTCACGCAGATAGGCGACACCGGTCGCCAGCGACGCGCCCAACTCCTGCGCCGCCGAACCGCCGGCCTCGTGGTACGGCAGCGCGTCCACCGTCAGCGCGCGCAGCCCCGGGTGCTCCTCGGCGCAGCGCCGGGCGAGCGCGGCGACGGGCGCGAAGGCGAAGCCCTCGTCCCCGGTGCGGGCCGCGAAGCCCAGCGGGTCGGCGCCGAGGTTGCCGCGGGCGGCATCGCGCGCGACACCCCGCTCCTCGTACAGCCGTAGCAACTCGCCTGCCGCGGGCTCGACTTCGCTTCCCGCGTCGAGGACGACGGGCGCCAGGTCGAGATAGACGCCGTCGAGGGTGCTGCCGAGGGACGCGACCGGGATGCCGCGCTCGCCCACGACGAGCCACAGCGAGGTGACGCCGTTCTCCAGGTCCCCGAGGACCGCGGTGCCGTCCGCGGTCGTGTGCCGCTGGCGTACGTCCCAGCCGCCGAGGGTGTTGCCCTCGGCGCGGCCACCCCGTACGAAGGGGGCGAAACCGGGGAGGCCGGGATCGGGCGCGGAGTCGTCCGCGGTGTACAGGGGACGGGCGCGGAGTCCGTCCTCCAGCGAGGTGGACAGGGCGTCTTCCGCTGCGGCGCCCGAGACTTCCTTGCCCGACTTGCGCAGTACGCCTTCCACCAGGCGTTGCCACTGCTCATGGGTCGCGTCAGGGAACTCGGCGGCCAGCGAGAGCCCGTCGTCGGGCAGGACCGTCATGCTCGGATGCTAGGGCAAATGTGCAGGTGAGCAGCAGAGGACGTGGCTGTGACCTTGACCTCTCCGTGCGGTCTAGACCAGTTCCTCGACCCCCTCCTGCCCTCCCTGCCAGGGGCTACAGCCCGATGTCCCTGCGGTTCATGTCGTCCAGGGACTCGCGGCGGACGAGCACGCGCGCGATCCCGTCGGCCACCGCGACGACCGGCGGACGGCCGACGAGGTTGTAACCGGACGCCATGGACAGGTGATATGCGCCGGCCGCCGGTACGGCGAGGAGGTCACCGGGGCGTACGTCGCCGGGGAGCGCCACCTCGTCCGCGAGGATGTCGCCCGCCTCGCAGTGCCGGCCCACGACGGTGACCAGCCGGGGTGGCGCGGTGGCGGGGCGGCCGATGAGCCGGGGTGCGTAGCGCACGCCGTAGAGCGCGGGCCTGGGGTTGTCGCTCATGCCGCCGTCGACCGCGACGAACGTGCGGTCGCCGGTGCGCTTCACTGCGAGCACCCGATACACAGCCACCCCGGCGGGGCCGACGATGGCCCGGCCCGGTTCGAGGGTGAGCCGGGGCACGGGCAGCCCGGTGCGGGCGCAGCCGTCTTCGAGCTCGGCGCGGACCCGGCCGGCGAGGACGGAGATGTCGAGTCGTTCCTCGCCGGGGCGGTAGGCGATGGCGTGACCGCCGCCGAGGTCCAACTGCGGGAGGGTGACGCCGTGTTGGTCGCGGATGCGGGCCAACAGCCCGACCATGCGCCGCACTGCGGCGACGTACGGCTTCGTGGTGGCGATCTGCGAGCCGATGTGGCAGTGCAGGCCCACGAGTTCGAGGTGCGACTGGTCGAGGATCCGGGTCACGGCGTGCTGCGCGGAGCCGTCGGTGATCGACAGGCCGAACTTCTGGTCGTCGGTGCCGGTGCGCACCTTGACGTGGGCGCCGGCCGCGACGCCGGGCACCACCCGCACCATCACCTTCTGGCGGCTGTCGGCGGGCGTGATCGCGGCCAGCCGGGCGATCTCCGAGGTGCTGTCGACGACGATCCGGCCGACCCCGAGGCGGAGCGCGGTGCGCAGGTCGTCGGGGCTCTTGGCGTTGCCGTGCAGCACGATGCGCTCCGGCGGGAAGCCGGTGGAGACGGCGAGCGCGAGTTCGCCCGCCGAGCAGACGTCGAGGCCGAGCCCCTCCTCCCGCACCCAGTGGGCCATCGCCCGGCACAGGAACGCCTTGGCCGCGTAGACGACATCGGCGTCCGGGAACGCCGTGCGGTACGTACGGCAGCGGTCGCGGATCTCCTGCTCGTCGAGGACGTAGACAGGGGTGCCGAACCGGTCGGCGGCCTCGGCGAGCGGGACACCGCCGACGGTGAGGTCGCCGGCGGGGGAGGGGCGGGTGGAGCGGGGCCAGACGGAGAGGCTGTCGGCGTCGTCCGCCGAGAGCTGGGGCAGGACGTGCAGCGGGGCGTCCAGGATGGACATGGGGTCTCCTCAGCCGATCAGCAGGTTCAGGCAGGCGACGACGGCGGCGGCGCCGGTCACCCGCAGGGCACCGACGTGCTGGGGATGCCGGCGGCGCCAGGAGTTCGCCCGCTCCCGCACAGCGGCCGCCGTACGGTCGGCCGTCGGGGCGGAGAACTGCGGGTCGACGGTGAGAGCGGTGACGCCGAGCGGTGCGGCGAGGGCGCGCAGCGCGGGTTCGGAGAGCCTGATGCTTTCCTGCCCGCTGCCGAGAGTGGCGGCGAGCCGCGCCGCCGAGGTGAAGCCGACCGCCGTACGGCCGCCCAGCGGAGTACGGAAGAACCGGGCCGTACAGCCCGCGGGACCCGACCGGACAGGGACGTACAGAAGTCCGGCCGGGAACCGTTCGGCGGGCTCGGAGTCCTCGGGGTCCTTGAGGTCGTCGGCATGCTCGGTGTGCTCGGCTTGCTCTACTGGAGACATCGTGCGGCTCCTCGTGGAAGGTGACGTGCGGGGCCCGGCCGGATCGACCGGGCGCTCCTCGAAGCTATGCCCGCAGGGCGGGGGTACGGGTGCCTCGCTGACGGATGCTTGACGGGTAGCGGCGCAGCTATAACGCCCTGCTGACGGGGGTGGGATGCCTGGTCGGAGCGGTGCCGTCGCCCGCCCCCTCTCCTCAGCCCCCGCCCTCCGTCAACTCCCGCGCGTCGACCGCCAGACGCAGTGAGATTCGGCGGTGCAGGGAGGCCAGCTCGCTCTCCAAGGGCGACGGCGGCACCGTGAGAACCGGGCACGCGGCGTGGGTGACGCAGTAGCGGGCGACGGACGGGAACAGGGCGCGGAGCGGTCCGCGCGGGCCCGCGCCGATGACCAGGAGGTCGTCGGGGCGGTCGGCGGTCTCCACCAGGGCGCGGCCCGCCGTACCGCGGACGACCAGCCCCCGGAACGGGACCCCGGGGCCCGTCTCGCCGAAGGCCGCGTCGAGAACGGCGAGGAGCCGGTCGGCGGCGTCCCGCCGGAGATGGGACGTCGGCGGCGCCAACATCGAGCGCCCGTGGGCCAGTTCACCGCCGGGCGGCTCCCAGGCGAGTACGGCCAGCAACTCGGCGTCGCCGCGGCGGGCCTCCCGCACCGCCCGGTGCAGCGCCGCCAGGCTGCCCGGCGAACCGCTCACCCCGACCACGGCACGTGCCCGTCCGTCACTGCTCATCGTCGCTCACTCCTCGGCGTACACAGACGTCTGCGTGTCCCATCGAAGTGCCGAAGAGAGCCGACGTATCGCCGTGTTGGCGCTCGTCTGACGCCGGAGGGCCGATTCTTGACGCGCCGGTGACGCGGTGTCGACGGCGACGCGGTGTGTCGGCGGTGGCCGGAACTGATCCCTCGACTCGCGCCAGGCCGGCCGCCCGTGTCAACGAAGTGGCGACCCCTGGCAAAGCCCGGGGCAAGAATCGCCCCCGCGGCCCGCCCCTCGCGCCGCGAAGACCGTCTGGCCACGCACTGTTCACTCAGGGGCCGCCGGGGAGCGCCAGGGTGCGGAGGTTGTCAGCTCAACTGCTCGCCAGGGAGGGCACCATGACCACACAGACAGAGACGTCGGACGGGTCGACGCAGTCGTCCGAGGGGGTCAGCCGGCGTCACGCGCTGGGTCTCCTCGGTACGGCCGGCGCCGGCGCGGCCGTCACCCCCTTGCTGGGAGCAGGCACGGCGCAGGCCGCACCGCTCGCCGCCCCGGCCCTTCACCTCACCGCGGACTCCTCCGGGGCGTCCCCGGTCCAGGGCCTGCACCTCACCTTCGGCGCGGACCCGCGCACCCAGATGAACGTCTCCTGGATCACCGACAAACCGGTGACCAGACCCGTCGTGCGCTACGGCACGCTGGAGCACGGCTTCGGCTCCAGCGCCACGGCCCGCACCGTCACCTATGTCGACGGCACCTCCAGCCGCACCGTCCACGTCCACCACGCCGCGCTGAACCGGCTCACCCCGGACACCGACTACCTCTACCTCGCCACCCACGAGGGGGCGACGCCCGACAGCGGTACGTTCCGCACCGCTCCGCGCGGACGGAAGCCGCTCACCTTCACCAGCTTCGGCGACCAGTCCGCCCCGCAGGTCACCTGGGCGGCCAACGGCACGGTGGCGCTGGACGCGAACTCCACTCCCGCGACGAAGGACATCGTCACCGGCATCGAGCAGGTCGCCCCGCTCTTCCACCTCCTCAACGGCGACCTCTGCTACGCCAACCTGGACGTTGACCGGGTGCGTACCTGGAACAACTTCTTCACCAACAACACCCGTTCGGCCCGCTTCCGCCCCTGGATGCCGGCGGCCGGCAACCACGAGATCGAGAAGGCCAACGGCCCGATCGGACTCGGCGCCTACCAGACCTACTTCGCTCTCCCGTCCACCGAGACCGATGCCGAACTCGCGGGCCTCTACTACGCGTTCACGGCCGGCTCCGTCCGGGTCATCGTGCTGCAGAACGACGACAACTGCCTCCAGGACGGCGGCGACGTCTACATCAACGGCTACTCCGGCGGACGCCAACTCGCCTTCCTGGAAAAAGAGTTGAAGGCGGCCCGGGCCTCGCGCGAGACCGACTGGATCGTCGTCGCCATGCACCAGGTCATGGTCAGCTCCACGGACGCGAACGGCGCCGACCTCGGCCTGCGCCAGAAGTACGGCCCCCTGTTCGACCGGTACGGCGTGGACCTGGTGCTGTGCGGCCACGAGCACAACTACGAGCGCTCGCTGGCCGTCCGCGGGGTCGTCAGCGGCACTGAGACGCTGACCCCCAACCCGGTCTCCACGGCCACCGACAACATCGACACCGGACTCGGCACCGTGCACATGATCCTCGGCGGCGGCGGAGTCTCGGGCACCACGAACCAGAGCTTCTTCAAGGACGGCACCGGCAAGGTGATCACGTCCGTCTCGGCGACGCCCGGCTCCAACGGCAAGCGCACCTCCACGTACACGCAGGAGGAGGCGGTCTGGATCGGCGTCCGGGACACCGAACACCCCTACGGCTTCGCCGCGTTCACCGTCGACCCCGGCCGGCACGCGGGCGACACCACCCGCATGCACGTGACCTACTACAACGTGAACAAGCCGAACGGCGACCTGTCGGTGTTCGAGAACTTCACGCTCCACCGCAAGCGCTCCGACGGCCATCGCTAGGCCCTAACCGGAGCGGTCCTGGTCCTCGTCCGGCAACCAGTGCAGGGCGAACCAGAGTTCCATCCGCACGCCGGGGTCCCGCAGGTCCACGTCGAGCAGTTCGGCGCCCCGAGCCAGACGGTGCCGCACGGTGTTCCGGTGGACGTGCAGGGCCGCCGCCGTGCGGCACCAACTGCCGTGCAGAGCAAGCCAGGTTCGAAGGGCGTCGAGCAGGATCGCGGCACCCGGAGAAGCGGCCCCGTCGAGCGGGGCGAAACGGGTACGGGCCAGTTCCCGGGCATCGGCGGACGGGACGATCCCGTGGACGGTGAGCGGGTCCCTGGTGTGGACGACGGCGGGCACCTGCGCCGCGATCGCGCGTTGCAGGGCCCGCCCGGCCCGCACATCGGCGTGCGCCAGGTCCGAGGCCGGCGCGGGTGTGCTGAAACCGAGGACCCAGCCCAAGTCCGCCGCCTGCGCGGGCACTTCGGGACGCGCGTCCGGCGCACTGGATACCAGCGCCTTCAGCTCGGAGCCGTCGACATAGAGGTAAGGCGTGCCGCGGTGCCGCCGTAGCGCGCGGGTGGTCTGCCGACCATGGACCACGACCCAGTGACCGGCCTCTGCCGTGTCGGCGGATGCGAGGGCGCCCGCGACCTCCGCCGGGGCCGCGCCCAGCATCAGCCGTACCAGCGCGCCCGCGCTGTGCGTGTCGGTGCCCAGGGCGTGCCGGGGGCTGGTGAGCGCGTCGCCCCCGACTACAAGGACTGAGAGCAGAGGGGGGTGGAGGTCCGTACGCGGGAGGAGGTCAGCCCGTCGTCGCGGACTTCTGTCCGGACGGGGAGACGGCGTACCACTCGCCGTCTTTGCCCTGGCCGTTCGCCTGTCCGGCCGCCGTGTCGCCGACGTACCGGTACAACGGCCAGCCGGCGAGGGTGAGTTGCGGTTGGCCGTTGCGGTGGACCGTGCCGAGGAGGCTCTTCTCGACTCCCGACGTCTGTACGGAGTCCTGCACGATGACCGGTATCCACGTCTTGGTGCACGCGCCCTTGCACGTCCACTTGGAGGGAGACGGCTCGTCCTTGTCGAAGCGGTAGAGGGTCATCCCGTTGTTGTCGGTGACCACGTTGCCCAGGCCGCTCATCGCCTTGGCCGCCACCGCGGTGGTCGTGGTTCCGCTGCCGGAGTCGCTGCCGGCGCTCGTCGGCGAGGCGACCGGTGTCGAGATCACGGGATCCGACGCGGCCGGGGCCACCGAGGCGGCACTGTCGGTGCCGGTGCCGTTCGAGGAACTGCACGCCCCCAGCAGCAGCGTGGAGGCGAGCCCTGCGACGAGGCTCAGGACGATGCGTCGCGGGATCAAGGAAGTGCCCTTCGTCAGGAGTCGCATCTGCTTGCTCCCTTCAGTACGTCGGCCGAACCCCGCCCTCTCAGCCGCGGATTCCACATGACGCAGTCTTGACCGGCCGCCGTCCCCGTACGGCGCCCGGCAGACCGTCGGCGGCCGGCGCCGTACTCGTCGCACCCCGGAGCGTGATGTAACCCGGATCACAGCACTGAAGTGCAGCGCGATGCGGGGTCCGCGGCCTTTCTCTCTGTGTAAGGGGCTTGCCTGAACGGGGACGGTACGGATGGAACAGAGTCGGGCCGACGGGTTCGACGGGTTCGTGGCAGCCCGCTGGTCGGCGCTGTTCCATCTGGCCTGTCTGCTCGTGGGAGGCGATCGGCACCGCGCCGAGGACCTGCTCCAGGAGGCCATGGTCAAGCTCTGGTTCGCCTGGCCGAGGATCGCGGGGGAGGCACCGGAGCCGTACGTCCGCAAGATCCTGGCGCGGGCGGCGGCCCGTTCGGCGCGGCGGCGCTGGTGGGGTGAGCGCCCGGTCGAGCAACTGCCCGACCTCGCGGAGGTGGACGACGTGTCGGCCGTCGTGGCGGAGCGCTCACGGCTGGAGGCGGCACTGGCCCAACTGCCGTCGGCGCAGCGGGCCGCCGTGGTCCTGCGCTACTACCAGGACCTGCCCGACAAGCAGGTCGCCGAAGTGCTGGGGTGCCCGGTCGGCACCGCCCGTTCCCATGCGTCGCGGGGCGTGGCGCGGCTGCGCCGGATCCTCGGCGATGTCATCGAGCCGGTGGGATGAGGGAGTTGATGGACCACTTCGACCGCTTCGAGCGGGAGCTCGCGCAGATGATGCGCGACACCCAGGAAACGACCCCCTTCGAACCGAGGCACCAGACCCGTCTCCGGTCCGGTGTACGGGCCAGGCGCCGGGTCCGCGCGGCGCAGAAGGCGGTCGGCTCCGCCCTGGCCGTCGCCGGGATCGGCCTCGGCTTCTTTCTGATGCCTCACGACGGGGTGGACAACAGGCCGCAGGCCCCGCTGCCCCGACCGGCCGTGAGCCCGACGCTCCCGACCGCCACCCCGACCCGCACACCGGACACGCCCCCGAGCGGGACCGCCAGTCCGACACCCACGCACACCACCGTGGCGCCCACCACGCCGACCTCGACTCCCACCGGGAGTTCGGCCACCCCGTCCTCGGACCCGACCACGACCGACATGTCACCGCCGCCCTCCAGCACGGGCACGTCGACCGCGTCCGCGGGGCACGGCACCTCGACGAGCACGACCACGACAGCGCCGGCGACGGAGTCGTCCGCGACCGTGGGCACGGCGAGCTCCGGCTAACCCGTCCCGCCGACCACCCCCATCCGTAAGCCCTGACCGCAGTACTGCCGGCAGGCGATTCCGGCATGCCCTGCGACAGCCCACAGACCTGGACAGAACGTGACAACGCTGATGAGCCAGATGAGCCAGACGGGTTCGATGAGTCAACTACCGCTCCGCACACCGGTGTCGGCACACCACCGCGACCCCGTCCTCGACGTGGTCGTCCCCGTGTTCAACGAGGAGAAGGACCTCGAACCGAGCGTACGGCGGCTGCACGCACACCTGTCGGAGACCTTCCCGTACCCGTTCCGCATCACGGTCGCGGACAACGCCAGTACGGACGGGACCCCGCGCATCGCGGCCCAACTAGCAGCCGAACTGCCCGAGTTGGAGTGGCTGCGACTCACCGAGAAGGGCCGGGGCCGGGCGCTGCACGCGGCCTGGTCCGGGTCGCGGGCACCCGTGCTCGCCTACGTCGACGTGGACCTGTCGACCGACCTGGCGGCGCTCCTCCCGCTGGTCGCCCCGCTGATCTCCGGCCACTCCGACATCGCGATCGGCACCCGCCTCGCCCGTGGTTCCCAGGTGGTGCGCGGCCCCAAGCGGGAGGCCATCTCCCGTTGCTACAACGCCCTGTTGCGCTCCACTCTCGCCGTCGGCTTCTCCGACGCGCAGTGCGGTTTCAAGGCGGTTCGGCGTGATGTCGCCGAGCGGCTGCTGCCCCTGGTGAAGGACTCGGGGTGGTTCTTCGACACCGAACTGCTGGTGATCGCCGAACGGGCCGGACTGCGCATCCACGAAGTGCCGGTCGACTGGGTGGACGACCCCGACAGCCGGGTCGACATCCTGTCCACGGCACTGGCCGACCTGCGCGGAATCGCCCGCATAGGAAGGGAGTTGGCGCGCGGCACGCTCCCGATGGCCGGGCTGCGCCGGGGCACCGAGGGTGCGCGTTCGGGCGGCCTGGCCGGCCAACTCCTGCGCTTCGCCGCCGTGGGAGCGGTGAGCTCCGTCGGATACGTCCTGCTGTACGTGGCGTTGCGCCCGGCGGTGGGCGGACAGGCCGCCAACGCGCTGGCCCTGCTGCTCTGCGCCCTCGCCAACACGGCCGCGAACCGCCGCCTGACCTTCGGACTGCGCGGCCGTGTCGGCGCCCTGCGCCACCAGGCCCAGGGCCTCCTGGTCTTCACGGTCGGCCTGGCACTCACCAGCGGCTCCCTGGCACTCCTGCACCACACGGCATCAACTCCCGCGCGCGCCACGGAGGTCGGGGTCCTGGTCGCCGCCAACCTGGCGGCAACTCTCGTACGGTTCCTGCTCTTCCGGGCCTGGGTGTTCCCGGCCAGGCGCCGCCGCGAGCCGGAGGTGACGACGATATGAGCGACACGACAACGTTGGCCCCGCCCGTCTCCGAGACCTCCCGGGAAACCTCAACGGCCGTCCCGTACAGGGATGTTGGTGAGTTCCTGCGCCGTACGGTCCGGTACTACGGCCCGGTGCTCGCGCTGTACGGCGTGCTGAAGCTCATCGGCTTCTCCGTCTTCATGTACCTGCTGGACTCCGACGGTGGCTTCCGGACGAGGAATCCGCGCTTCGGCGGCGGTGCCCACGCCTGGGACGTACTCGCGACCTGGGACGGCTGGTGGTACCAGCAGATCGCCGCACACGGCTACCACCCCGCGCTCGTCCAGGTCCCCGGCGCCACCGGACTGATCACCCTCGAAGGCAACTCGGCGGCCTTCTTCCCGCTCTACCCGGCGACGATGCGGCTCGTCTCCGACGCCACGGGCCTGGGTCTGTACGGCTCCGGGATGCTGGTCTCGGTCGTCGCGTCGTTCGCCGCCGCGCTCGGCATCTACGCTGTCACGGCCCGGTTCGGGGGCAGGCGAGCCGGGTTGGCTGCTGCCGGCCTGTGGGCGGTCTGGCCCGGCTCCGGCCTGGAGTGGTCGGCGTATTCGGAGTCCCTCTACATCGCCCTCGCCGTCTGGGCCTGCCACGCAGTCATGACCGACCGCTGGCTCACCGCGGGCGTCCTCACCTTCGCCGCCGGCCTGGGCCGCCCGACGGCCGTAGCGCTCATCGCCGCCCTCGCCGTCGCCGCGTTGCAGACGCTCCACCGCCGCCGGGAGAACCTCGCGGGCCCATGGATCGCGATGGCGATCGCCCCCCTCGGCCTGATCGGCTACCTCCTCTGGGTCGGCAACGAAATGGGCGACCTGGCCGGCTACTTCAAGCTCCAGAGCGGCGCCTGGGCACACAGCTTCGACTACGGCAAACAGACCGTCGACGTCTTCAGCTCCATGGCGGTCGGCCACTTCGACTACCTGTTCGCGTGCCCCTTCGAGGACATCATCGGCGTGGCCGTCGTTCTGCTGGCCGCACTCCTGATCCCCCTCCTGATCCGCCTGCGCCCGCCGTCCGTCCTGCTCGTCCACACCCTGCTCACCCTCGCCCTGGTCCTGGGCAGCCAGCAGATCTTCGGCAACGTCTCCCGCTATCTCCTCCCGTGCTTCCCTCTCTTCATCCCCCTGGCCGTCAAACTCCGCACCCTCGGGCTGCCGACGCTGTGCCTGGTGCTCGGCATCGCGGCGGTCGCGTCGGGGTCGTACGGCGGGTATGTGCTGTTCGAGGTGGGGGTTCCGTAGACGGTGGGGGTGCCGTAGACGCGGGTCCGTGGGGAGACACACCCGCGGTACGGGTGTGTGCGTGGGCTCAGGCCCGTGCTGTTGCGACGCCCCCGGCCGCTGCCACCGGGGCGGTCCAGTTGATGTGGTGCTTGCCTGACGGTCGGGGGGGGCGGGTGACACCGTAAGGCGGAGAGATTGGACTATCAAGTCCAGACTCGGAAATTGGCGGGGTTCGCTCGCTCTTTTTGCGGGGTGCTCGCTCCAGGGGGTGTCACGGGGGTCCGCCGTGCGGCATTGGCCGAGATCGGACTGGCGGTGTCGGTGTCGGCGTCGACTGTGGGGGAGTGGGCGGAACTCCGTGGCCGACACCACCCGCAACCGCCCAGGTTTATGGACTGCCTGGTTCAGTCAGGGTGCCCTCGATGGAATGGACCGTCAAGTTCAGAACGAGGCTTCGCCAGTCGGCCCGCCCGTGGTCGGGCGGCGGGGTGGCGTCGCGCCCGATGGGCCCTCGGCCCGGGTGCTGGTGGCGCGCTTGGTCGACGTTTCAGCCGTTCACTGACTGGACCTCCGGGTCCAGCAAGATGGGATGATGGGTCCATGAATCGAGGTATGACCGCCAAAGGCATGGCCACGCGGCAGCGCATCGTGGTCGCCGCTGCTCTGCTGATCCGGGAGAAGGGTGCGGCGGAGACGACCCTGGACGACGTGCGGGCCGCGACGTCGACGAGTAAGAGCCAGCTCTTCCACTACTTCCCGGACGGCCGGATCGACATGCTCGTGGCCGTGGCCCGGCACGAGGCCGACCAGGTCCTGGAGGCGCAGCGCCCCTATCTGGACGAGCTGACGACCTGGGAGTCCTGGCAGGCGTGGCGCAAGGCGGTGCTTCGTCACTACGGCGAGTTGGGGCGGCGCTGCCCGCTGGGGAGCCTCACCTCCGAGCTCGGCAAATCCTCCCCCGAGGCGCGCACGGTGGTCTCGGATCTGTTCGCCACGTGGGAAGCGGCTCTGCTGCGCGGCACGGGGTCGCTGCTTCCCGACCGCGGGCTGGCGGTCGGCTGTGCGAGGAGTGTTCTGGCGGCGGTTCAGGGTGGCGTGGTGCTCCTGCAGATGACGGACCGCATCGACTACCTGGAGGCCGCCCTCACGGTCGCGATCGAGCCGATGAGGTCCGCATCGCCGACCTCATAACCAAGATTGGACTTGACAGTCCTTTTTTGGGAGCGCACTGTTGGACTATCCGGTCCATGCAGGGCTTCCGACGACTTCGGCCTTCGGCCATGACGTGAGCGCGGCGCATACCGCGCGGTCGAAGGTGTCCGACGCATCGCCAACTGCATGCGGGTTCACCCGGATCCGTGTTGGCCTCGTCGACCGGCGTCGCGCTTTTCGTGGCGCCAACAGCTGGGCCACCAGGCAGTCGTACGCAGCCGCACGCAGTCGCACATCAAGGAGACCCGTCAATGACGACCGACGGCAGCAAGGTGATCGCCGAGTTCCTCGCCCTCTTCGCGCAGAGGGACGCATCGAAACTCGCCCCGTATTTCCACCCCGACATCGTGTTCCAGAACTACGGCGACGGTGAGGTCCGGGGCCGGGACAACCTCGTCGACGTGTGGGCGGGCGTCTTCCGCAACTTCGAGCAGGTGGACTTCACGACGCTCCACTCCGCGGTCAACGGTGACCTCGTCATCGAGGAACAGGTGCACGGTCTCGCGCTTCCGGGCAGGAAGCTCGCGTCCATCAAAAACATGGCCATCTACCGGCTGCGGGACGGCCGGATAGTCGAGTGGCGGGACTACTCCAACTCGGCCTACGCCCGCACGCTCCTGTAACGACATGTGCCGCCTTCTCCGTCTCGGAGGCCCGGGCAACTCTGATGCGCCGGTGACCTGCATGCCGTCGAGGACCGATCGGAAGTAGCGCTTCCACAACTGCGGCTGCGTCGCGACAAGAGGCGATGCCGTTCGGTGGATCCCGCTGATCAGCAGCATGCATGACCTCCCGCCCGGTGATGTCCTGGCGGACGGGCCCCGTGCCGACGGGCTCGGTCGGTCAGTGTGTCGGTGACCGCGTCCAGCAGCTCCTCGCCCTTGCGCACCTGCGGGTGATCGCGAGCTTCCCCGTGGGCGACCTGGCAGAAGGCGCGGTCCTTGATCTTCAGTGCGACGGCGGCACTCATGAACTCGCGTAGTCCCTGCGCCAGTTCCTCGCCTGCACCAGCCGCTCACCGGCCGCTCACCGGTCGCGTCGAGGAAGAGCACTTTCTCGTAGACGATCGCCGCCAGAAGGTCCTCGTCCGTACGCGGCGTCGCTGCGCAGCGGCTTGACCGCTGCCGGTCCCGCCTCCCGGTAGGCCGGTGTCGCGGAAGGCCCACCTGATGCCACTTGCCCCCTGGCCCGCCACCCGGCACCCCCGGGCACCACCCAGCACCGCACCCAGCACCCCTCAACACCCCTGAAACCGAAGGGAAAGTGATCGACCATGGACGCTGTCGAGCGTCTGAGCGTCATCGAGGATCTCCGTCGTCTGATGGCCCGTTACGTCTACTCCGCGGACCACCACCGCTGGCAGGACCTGGCCGGCATGTTCACGCCGGACGGCACCTTCACCCCGCACAAGCCCGACGGCTCGGTGTGGCTGCGTATGGAGGGCCGCGAGGAGATCGCGAAGAGCGTCGGCTCCAGCGGCGGTCCCGACGACGTCCTGGTCCACCACTTGTTCTCGGACGAGATCGACGTGGACTCGGCGACCTCGGCCCATGGCGTGTGGGCGATGGAGGACATCATCACCCGCCCCGAGAACGCCGCGGTCAACGACGAGTTCCCCTTCAAGGGCATGCACGGCTACGGCCACTACCACGCACGGTTCGTCAAGGTGGACGGCTCCTGGTACATCGCCGAGCTCAAGCAGACCCGGCTGCGCCTGGACTTCACCTACTGACCCGACGGCCCCCCGGCCACCACCGGGCACCGACCTCCCCCTTCCCGCCTCACCACCCCCCTCCCCTCCACCCACCACCTCCACGAGAAAGCACATGGACTCATGAGTGAGAGCAGCAGCAGCGGTTCGCCGGAGCCGTTCACGATCGATGTGGCACAGGACGACCTCGACGACCTCACGGCGCGCCTGAGGGCGACCCGCTTCTTCGACGACCTGGACAACGAGGAGGAGTACTACGGCCTGAGCACGGACTATCTCAAGCCTCTGGTCGAGTACTGGGCCGACGGTTTCGACTGGCGTGCGGCGGAGAGGCGGCTGAACGGCCACGACCAGTACAAGGTGGAGATCGACGGCACCCCCGTCCACTTCGTCCGCAAGCCCGGCAAGGGACCGAACCCGACCCCGCTGCTGGTCCTGCACGGCTGGCCGTGGCCCGGCGAGTTCAGCTACCCGCTCATCGACCCGCTGGCGGACCCCGCCGCTCACGGGGGCGACCCGGCCGACGCGTTCGACGTCATCGTGCCGACCCTGCCCGGCTTCGCGTGGTCCACCCCCGTCACCCGGGGCGACCTCAACTACTGGAAGATCGCCGACATCCTCCACAAGCTCATGACCGACGTCCTGGGCTACGACAGGTACGGATCATTGGGCAGCGACTACGGCGCCCTGGTCAACAGTGCGCTCGGCCACAAGTACGGCGACAGCATCATCGCCCTGCACTACGGCCACGATCTGCCCCCGGGCATGTTCCAGCACGACCGCTACTGGGACCTCACGGGCGGTGCGCCGATCCCCGCGGACGCCTCGCCCGAGCTGCGCGAGGACATCCTCAAGTTCCATGCCACGTACGCCTCCCACGTCGCCGTCCACATGCTCGACGCGTCGACGCTCACCCACGGCCTGAACGACTCCCCGACCGGCATGCTCGCCTGGCTGCTGCAACGCTGGAAGAAGTGGAGCGACAAGAACAACGACTTCGACGCCGTGTTCTCCCGCGACTTCATCCTCACCCAGGCCACCGTCTTCTGGGTCACCCAGTCCATCGGCCCCTCCATCCGCATGTACCGCAACACGGTCCGCCACCCCTGGACGCCGCTGCACGACCGCCGGCCGGTGGTCGAACCTCCGGCCGGCTTCACTTTCCTCCTCGGCGACGTCTACCCGCCCGGCGTCACCACCGTCGAAGGCCGCGTCGCCGCCTTCGAGAACGGCCCCACCCGGGACACGTTCAACGTGATCAACGTCAACGCCCACCAGAAGGGCGGCCACTTCGGCCACTACGAGAACCCCGACGCCTACGTCGGCGACGTCCGCGAAACCTTCCGCAAGGCACGCTGATCCCGAAGAACGGGCCCCGAATCCGCCCCGGTGAGCGAGGCCCGTCCTCACCCACCGCCGGGCAGGCGGGTCAGCGCAGTCCGGCGAAGAGATCGTTCTCGGGTAGGGCCGCGCCGGTGGTGTCCTGGACGCGTACGAAGGTCTCCACGCCCATCAGTTCGCCGAACTTCTCCTTGCCCATCTTGAGGAAGAAGATGTTCTCGCCCTGGCTGGCGTGCGCGGCCAGCGCGTCGAACTTCTGGCCGCTGAACGCGGTGGTGTCCACCCAGGTGGTGATCTCATCGTCGGGGAGGCCGATCTTGGCCATCTCGGCGACCTCGGCGGGGTCCGGCTCCGGCATGTCCGGATGAAACTCGCGCATGATCTCGCCGAACCGCTGCATCATCGAGCGCGGCATCGTGGTCCAGTACACCTTCGGTGTCAGCTCGGTCATCTCCAGCGCCGCCATCGTGATGCGGTGTGCCTGGATGTGGTCGGGGTGGCCGTAGAAGCCGTTCTCGTCATAGGTGACGACCACATCGGGTCGGTAGCGCCGCATGAGTTCCGCGAGTCGGGCCGCGCCCTCCTCCACGGGGGTCTGCCAGAAGGATCCGGGGGCGTCGTTGCTCGGCCAACCCATCATCCCGGAGTCGGCATAGTCCAGCGTCTCCAGATCGCTGATCTTCAGGGCGTCAACGCTCGCCTCGAGTTCCTGACGGCGCATCAAGGCGACCGCCGCCGGATCGTGCCCGGGATCGCCCGGCTTGACACCCCCCGGTCCGTCCCCGCAACCGCCGTCGGTACAGGTCACGAGAACCGTGCGGATGCCTTCCGCCGCGTACCGCGCGAGGACCCCTCCGGTTCCGGTGGCCTCGTCGTCGGGGTGGGCGTGTACTGCCATGAACGTCAAAGGCCGGTCAGTCATGAAACAGTCCTCCTGCAGAAATACGTCTTGGTCCACGTAGCGCGGCGGGCGTACCGCGATCCTCGGGCCCGGCTCCTGGTGGGGCGGACGACCTTGTGGTCTCCGTGTTCCCCGCCCGTACGGCGCCGGTCCCTCAGCCGTTGCAACCGCGCCGGCCGGACAGGCTGTTCCCGGCGCGGCTGCTCAGCCTTCCAGGCATCGGCGTTTCAACGAAACGAGATACAGGCGCGACCTGCATGCCTCAGCGCCACGGCGGATCCGAATTCCACCCGACTTCCACCCGGCACCAGCCGTGAGATTCCGACACGAAACGGCTGTCTCAGCAGCGTGTCAGTTCCCCGTGGGCCGTCGAGTCGGCAACCAGATGTCGACGACGGCTGCCAGCTCGTCGCGACCGGTGAAGACGTGCCCGTTCATACCCGTGGCCTGCGCGGCGCGTACGTTCTCCTCGCGGTCGTCGACGAAGAGGAAGTCGGCCGGGGCGGCCCGCATGGCGACGACACAGTGACGGAAGGCTGCCGGGGCCGGCTTCGCCGCCTTGATCTTCCCGGAGAAGGCCACGTGGTCCAAGTGGTACAGCCAGGGCTGCGCGGCGAGGAAGGCGTCCGCGTGGTCCGAGGGGATGTTGGACAGCAGGGCGACCTCGGCGACGTCGCGGAGGGACTGGACGTAGGAGATCATCCGGTCGTCGACGCGTGACCAACTGTCGATGTCGGTGAGGCGCAGTTCCTCGATCGTGTCGGCGTCGACGGGCAGGGACAGCCGTCGCAGTACGGCGGTCCAGTACTCGGGCGCCGACTGCTGACCGGCGTCGTAGGGCGGGCGGCAGTCCCAGTAGGCCGTGGTGAAGGCGTCGGTGGGTGTGTGACAGCGGGCGGCCATCTTGCCCAGGGCGCCCGGGCGTTGGTGGCTGGCGATGACCCCGAAGAGGTCGAAGAGCACGATGCTGCGGTCGGTGGACATGGTTGTGGGTTCCTCCCGATCCGATCCCCAGGGGCGTTCAGTGGCTGCTTGCCGCCGTCTCGCGCGTGCGGTCGGATCCGGTGCGCAGGACCCCGGCGGCCACGGCGGTGATCGCACACAGCAGGGTCAGCAGGACGAAGGCGTGGTTCAGGGCGACGAAGTGGGTCAGCCAGCCGATGACGGCCGGGCCGGCGAGCATGCCGACGTAGCCGAGCCCGGCGACGCGGGAGACATTGGCCCCCGCAGCGGCGGGGTCGGCGTGCCCCGCCGCGCTGAACAACTGCGGGACACAGCCGGACAGCCCCAGACCGAACAGCGCCCACCCCGCGAACGCGGCCCATATCCACGGGGAGACGGCCACGATCGTGATGCCGACGGCAGCCGTCGCCGCGCCGTGACGCAGGATCGCCATGGACCCGAACCGGGCGACGAGGCGGTCGGCGAGCAGCCGGCCGATGGTCATGGTCGCCGCGAAGGTGCCGTACGCGAAGGCGGCCATGCTCGCGGGTGCGCCGAGGACGTCCTTCAGGTGCAGCGCGCTCCAGTCGTTGGCGGCTCCCTCGCACAGCATGACCATCAGAGCCAGGGCGGCGAGGATCCAGATGCGCCGACTGGTGGTGCGGCGGGGGGCAGTCGGCGCTTGCTCGGCCTCCTCCGCGGAGCCGGTGTCGGCAGCGGTGGATGCGACCGGCAGCAGGGCGCGTGCCGACACCAGGGCGATCACGATGCCCAGGGTTCCCATGGCGGCCATGCCCGTGGCCGGGCTCAGGTCGGCACTCGCCGTTGCCGCTCCGACGAGCGCGGCGAGGACGCCGCCGACCGAGAACGTGGCGTGGAAGGCCGACATGACGGGCCGGCCGTACGCGTGCTCCACGTGCACGGCGTGGGCGTTCATGCTCACGTCCAGGCAGCCGTTGCAGAAACCGAAGACCAGCAGGGCACCTGCCAGCGTCCACGGTTCGCGGGCAAGGCCGGGCAGCACCAGGGCCGCGCTGCACAGCACGCCGGTGGCGGGGACGACGACGCGCGCCCCGAGCCTGTCGGCCAGAGGCCCGGCCACCTGCATGCCGATGAAGGCCCCCAGCCCCAGCAGCACCAGCAGTCCCCCGAGCGTCGCGTGGGTGATGCCCACGCGCTCCTCGATGGCGGGGATGTTCACCACCCAGGTGCCCATCACGGTGCCGCAGAGGACGAAGTAGGCAAAGGTCGCTACTCGGGCGGCTCGAAGCGAATCATTCATGACAGCCACCGTAACGAACATAGTGCGTGATTGAATACTGTCACTTCGCACACATTGAATGTTCGCTTCGGGTGGTGTTCAATCGCGGCATGAGCAACGCAGACCGGCACGGGGTGATCGCGCAGGCCGTCAGGGAGTCGGGAAGGACCACGGTCCAGGAACTCGTCGAACTGACCGGCGCGTCCGAGATGACCATCCGGCGCGACCTCGACGCGCTGGCCGCGCAAGGCGTCCTCGAGCGCGTCCGCGGCGGCGCGCGCACCCTGCTGCTCAGGGGCGAGGAGCCGCCCTTCGCGCTGCGCGCTCACGAGGCCGTCGACGCCAAGCGCCGCATCGCGGCCGAGGTGTCCTCGCTCATCGCCGACGGCGAGACCGTCCTCCTCGACAGCGGCACCACCTGCCTGGAGATCGCCCACCTGCTGCGCCGGCGGCCGGTCACGGTGATGGCCCTGTCCTTGCAGGCCATCCACATACTCGGCGAGGGCCCGGGCCCGGCGACCCTGATGGTGCCAGGCGGGCAGCCCCGGGCCGCCGAGGGAGCCCTCACCGGCCCCCTCACCCTCGCGTCCCTGGCGGCGCTGCGCTTCGACACCGCCGTCATGGGCTGCTGCGGTCTCAGCGCAGCTCAGGGCCTGACCGCCTACGACCTCGACGACGCGGCCGTGAAGAAGGCCGGCATCGCCTCCACGCGCCGCATCATCGTCGCCGCCGACGGCAGCAAGCTCGGCCACACCGCCTACGCCTACGTCGGCCCCACCACTCTGTTGCACACCCTCGTCACCGACACCACAGCACCCGCCGACGAAGTCAACGCGCTCCAAGACGCCGGCACCGTCGTCAAGACCGTCTGACCGGACGACCCGCGCCCCCGGTCTTCATGAAGAACGAAGGACGACCGGTGGAAGGCGTCTCGCAAGGCGAGCTTCCACGTGCACCGGTCCACGAGGTACACGTACGCCCCGGTCATCCTGGAAGCGGGCGAGTCCGTCGTCACCTTGGCCCGTCGTCACGCTGGCCCGCTGGCCCGTCGGCTCGGGCAGCTCGCGGCCTTGGGGATGCCGACCTCTGCTGCCGCGTCCTTGAGGGCGACCGCGGGCATCCCTCGCTGCATGAAGAGCCGAGCTGCTGCGTCGCGGATCTCTCGGCGCAACGGCTCTTGCCGGGTCATCAGCCGGGTCGGGATCAGATGGTGAGGACCAGCTTGCCCTGGAGGTGACCGCCGTCGAGCAGCCGGTGTGCGTCGGCGACGCGCTCGAAGGGGAACGTCTCCTGCACGTGGACCCGGAGCCTGCCCTGTTCGACGAGTTCGACGAGACCTCGCAGGGCGACCGGATCGGGGTCGACCGCGATGCCGCTGAAACGCATACCGGCCGCCTCGTACTTGGCGACGAGTTCCGGATCGTCCTCGGCGACCGCCGTCACCAGGTGACCGCCCGGGCGGAGCACGTCGAGCGACCGCTCGACGGTGTCACCGCCGATCGTGTCGAGCACGATGTCGATGTCGCGGACCGCCTCGGTGAAGTCGACCGCCGTGTAGTCGATCACCTCGTCGGCGCCGAACCCCTCGACGAACTCCCGCTTGCTCCCACTGGCGGTCGCGATCACATGCGCACCGAGCGCTTTCGCGATCTGGATCGCGACGTGGCCGACCCCGCCACCACCGCCGTGGACCAGGACGCGGTCGCCCTCGCTCACACCGCCGAGGTCGACGAGGCCCTGCCACGCCGTCAGCCCGACGACCGGCAGCGCCGACGCCTCGGCGTGCGAGAGCGACGCCGGCTTGCGTGCCAGGTGCAACGCCGGCGCCGACACGACCTCGGCGTACGCGCTCGCCGCCCGCGGGAACAGCGGCATCCCGAACACCTCGTCGCCGGGCCTGAACCGCCATGTCCCCGGCGCCTGTTCGACCACACCGCTGATGTCCCAGCCGAGGACGAACGGCGGCCGCCCGATCAGCGGGAACTCGCCGGCACGCAGACGCGCCTCCAGCGGGTTCAGCCCGATCGCCTTGACACGGACGAGAACCTCGGTCGGGAGGGGCCGGGGCTCGGGCGCGTCCACGACGGTGAGCACCTCGGGACCGCCGAGCGTCTGCTGGGTGATGACTCGCATGACTCTCCTGGCTTGGGAAAGGGGGAGAGAACCCAGGCTAGGTTTCCGACAGGAACCAGCAGGTACCTTAGGCGCCATGAGCGGTTTCGGTCCCTGTGGTCCCTTCCTGGCCGACTGCCCGGCGCGTCTGACGGTCGAGCTCATCGCCGACAAGTGGACGGCGGTCGTGCTCTACGGCCTCAGCAAAGGCCCCGTGCGCCACGGCGAGCTCATCGAGCTGATCGGCGGCATCTCCCGCAAGATGCTCACCCAGACGCTCCGACGCCTCCAGGCCCACGGACTCATTCACCGCCACGCCTACGCCGAGGTACCGCCCCGCGTCGAGTACGAACTCACCCCGCTCGGGGCGACATTGATCGACCCGATCCACATGCTGACCGAGTGGGCGAGAGCGAACGGCGACGCGGTGCTCGACGCGCTCGACACCGACCCCGAGCCGGTCACCCACAGCGACTGAGGTCGCCGCCGGTGCCCTGAGTATCCTCTCGGCCGTTACTCGGTACCGGCCCGGCCGCGCTCGGTCTGCGGGCTCCCGATGCGTGGGACGATCTGCCACATCGGGGTGATGGTCCCGGCCACGACACGAGCGTCTCACCGATCCCACCCAGGTGCGGCGCACGGTCGAGCACGTGGTCCACGGCGGACGCGGCATCTCCGTCGGCCCCGGCCATCGGGGTCGCGTACGTCCGGCTGGATTTCGACCTCCACAGCCTGGTGCTCCTTGGCGGTCGGATGGAGAACGATGCCCCTCACACACTGGGCCCCGGCCCCGGCGTTCAACGGCGGGCGGCGCGAACGGATTTGCCGCCCGCCAGTACCAGCCCCGAAGCGGCGCTCACGGCTGTCCTTCGACAGCGGAGATAGTCGTGTGCAGCGCGCTGATCTGGGACGACCGGGTTGGATGTCAATGGATGCGGTTCGTCGCGAGTGGGCCACGTGTGCTGTGTCGTGGGGGTGGTACCGCTAGGCGGAACTGGCGGTGCTGGTTGGCAGAGCCTGCTGATAGAGCGCCACCAAAACACCGTGCACTGGCTGGTCCTCCGTGTCTTCCTCGGCCTCGTCGACCAGTTTGGCCAGAGCCTCGCCGAGTTCTCTTGCCTTCGCGGGGCTGAGACGCAGGTGGCGCAGTGTCAGGTGGGTCTCGGCGGGAGAGAGGTCCAGTTCCTGGGCGATGGCGGCGAGCATCGAGGCGGTGCCTGCCGCCTGGGGTTCGGCGACGACCATGTGGCGGGCCGTGCGCTGGTGGTACTGCTCGGTGCCGCCGCGGACCTGGCGGGTCTCGGCGACGTGGACCAGCCCGGCTTCGCGGAGCACCTTGAGGTGGTGGGCCACGTTGCCCTTCTTCGCGTCGAGCTGCGCCGCGAGCTGGCTGATGGTGGCGGGCCGGTGGCCCAGGGCGAAGAGCAGCCGCTGACGCAACGGGTGGGCGAGCGCCGCGAACTGGTCAGGCGCACCGATCTCCAGGACATCCTCAGGAGGTGGCAGGTGGGAAGGCTGATCACGCATTCCGAAAGTGTCTAATCTCGTTGACGCTTTCGCAAGGGCGGTGCTCTACTCCCTGCCATGACGACTCTGACGAAGCTTCAACCCGCCCCTGTCATCAACGAGACGGCCCGGCTGCTGACCGAGCACTACGTTTTCCCCGAGACAGCCGAGCAGCTCGCCGGCCTGCTGCACCGACGCCTCATCGAGGGCGCCTACGACGTCGACGACCCCGAGGCGCTCGCCCGTCTGGTCACCGTGGACCTGCAGTCCGTCAACGGCGACCGACACCTGAGACTCAAGCACCACGCCGACCCCGTGCCCCCCAAGCAGGGCGCGGCCAACCTGGCCGCCATCCGCCGGGACTTCGACACCTCGCTGGGCGGTGCGCCCCGGGTGGAGTTGCTCGGCGGAGGAGTCGCCGTGGTGGAACTGGCGCCGATGCTCTTTCCGCTGGAGTGGGCCGCCGAGCCGCTGAGCGCCGCGCTCACCCTGGCCTCCCGCGCCCAGGCGCTGATCGTGGACCTTCGCGCCAACCGGGGTGGCGACCCGGACACGGTCGCCTTCGTCTGCAGTTACCTACTGGACGAGCGCACGCACCTCAACACCATGTACTGGCGCGCCGGCGAGCGCAGCGAGCAGTCCTGGAGCCTGCCGCATGTCCCCGGCGTGAGCTTCGGCGGCAGCAAGCCGTTGTACGTGTTGTCCAGCGACAGCACCTTCTCCGCCGCTGAGGAACTGGCGTACGACCTCCAGCAGCTCGGCCGCGCCGTTGTCGTCGGCGAGCGCACCCGCGGCGGCGCCCATCCGTGCGAGGGCTGGACCGTGCACCCACACCTGGAAGCCACCGTCCCCGTCGGCCGCGCCGTCAATCCCGTCTCCGGCGCGAACTGGGAGGGGGTCGGTGTACAGCCGGACGTCCCTTGCGCCGCTGCCGACTCCCTCAGCCAGGCGCACGCGCTGGCCCTCGCCCGACTGGCAGGCTGACCCGGTCCAGCTCCCGAGTGCACGGAGGCGCCCCTGAACCCCCTTACCATCCCAGCGACCCATCCCGTCCCATCCCAACTCGCCGGACCCGGTCTACCGGGTCACGCCGTGCCGCTTGGCCGGTGACGACGGCGTGCTCGCCGAGCGGATCGGCGACACTCTGGCCGACCTCGGCCGACGCGTGTGGCCCACTGCCCGCCACACCCTGCTGTACGTGAGCCCGGACGACCTGCCTGGCGCCGAGTGGATCCTCGCGGCGGCCTGTCCATTCGAGCTGGGCAGACTGCCCGTTGCTGGCAGGTGAGCTCCCGACCGCATGCCAACTCCGCGATGACAGAGTGGGAAACGCGTACTTCACCACCGGCGTTCCGCACGAGGCGCTCGCCGATCTCCTCGCGGCGATCGACGCCCGCGAGGTGCCGGACACCGACTTCGAGGGGTTCGAGACGCCGATCAACGCGTTCCGTGCCCAAGGCTGGATCCGCGACGTGGATCGCCCCCGGGTCGCGCCGACTCACGGGAGCGTCTCCCGGGCCGGTTACTCAGAGCCAGTCCCTCCGCTTGAAGATGACGTACAGACTGGTACACACCACCGCCATCAGGAGGATCGCGAAGGGATACCCGAGCACCCAGTGCAACTCCGGCATCCGATCGAAGTTCATCCCGTAGATCGTCCCGACCAACGTCGGCGCGAACAGAATCGCCGCCCACGACGAGATCTTCTTGAAGTTGTCTACCTGGGGGCGTTGACCTGCGGTGATACGGCTCTGGTGGCCTCTGGCCTGCGCGGATGGATCTTTCAGCGTTCTACCAGATCGTGCCGTGCTAGGCAGCCGATTCTCCCCAGGTGCTGCCCATACTCTCCAGATTCTCCCCAGCGAGGGTGTCCCGAAGGGATTCGCGCCAGTCGTGCCCGTACTCGCCTGGCGGTCGGCGGAAGTCACTATGGGTTACCTCTGAGGTGTCGTCCATCGGCCGCCAGGCGAGTGCATTTCGCGGTCGCCGATCCTGTACCTGCATGGGTTCGCCGGGTTGCATCCAGGTCGTCTGCGACTCGCAGTGACATCTGGCCGCGTTCGGTGCGGCGTCGAGCGATGCGTTCTGATACGAAGGGGGTCTTCTTGGTCGGACGTGCCCCCGAGGTGCCGATGGCGACGTTGCTCGGTCCTCGGATCGTGGATACGTACCGACTTGGCCGAGACTGATGCCCAGCAGGGAGCCCCCAGCGTGAGCGACCTTGTCGTCCAGAAGATCGTCCGGCCCGAACGCGTGCTGTCGGGCCCGTGGGTGGAGCTGATCGCCTCGAATCTCGACTACCACCGAGCGACCTTCCTGTGGAAGTGCGAGGGTCTCTCGGACGCACAACTACGGCTACGCCCCGTGGGGTCGTCGGCGTTGACCCTGCTGGGGCTCATGCGTCATCTGCAGGGGGTCGAACGGGCTTGGTTCCAGCGGACGTTGGCCGGCACGGTGCCTGACTTCTTCCCGCATCGGACCTATGTCACCGCTGACGGCGGGGAGTGGTACGACGAGTCGGACGCCACGCCGGCCAGGGACGTCTACGAGGACTACCTGAAGGCGTGCGAGGAGTCGCGGCAGGTGTTCGCGAGGGTGACCGTCGACCTCGCGCGCATCGTGCCGAACCCGGAATTCGGTGACACCGACGTGCGGTTCGTCCTTGAGCACGTGATCGAGGAGTACGCCCGCCACGTCGGCCACGCGGATCTCCTCCGCGAGGCCATCGACGGCACCACCGGCGAGTAGCCGACCGCCGCGCACTGCGAAGCATTCCTGGGCTCGTCAGACGAAGTGCTTGCCGGAGTCACGGCAAACAGTTCCTCCAACTCCCGCTACGCTCCCGCCTCATGGGAACACCCTGGGCCTCCATTATCGCCGGGTCGACGGCCGTCTTCAGCGCGGTCGCCACCGGGGGCGCGTGGCTGGCGGCGCGCCGTGCGAACGCCACCGCGGACACGGTTGCGCGCATCGAGCGGGACCGTTGGCACGCGGACCTGCTGCCGCATTTCAGCGTGAAAATCGAGATGGGTGAGGGCGACCGAGCGACGCTCAGCGTCCGGCTCGTTGGCCCGCTTCCGCTGTGCCATCTCGACGAGATCCGAGTCGAGGTCGCGCAGAGCGACGACATGGACTACACGCCCCGGCTCGCTGGGGGACCGAGCGAGGGGCAGGTGGCTGCCCAGGTGTGGGGACCGCTGCGGTTCGTGCCCGGCTCCGACGGCGCGGACCGGAACGGGCATACGGTCGTCCCGTTCGCTCTCGCCGTGGGCAGGGGACGGCCGTTCGCGCTGGAGCGCACGCGCTCACCCCTCTGGTGGGACGGCAACGACCGGGAGGAACGGTGGCGGGACAAGTGGCTCAACCTGTCGATGCGCCTGGTCCTCACCTGCCGTCGAGAAGGTTTCGAGCTGTGGACGGTCCCGTACGAGGTGGACGTGCCGGAGGCACCGCGGGTGCGGTTCGTCGGTTGACGCTGCTGGGGTTGATGACCCGACCCGGGTAGGCAGCATGTGTTGACCTCTCCAGCCTCCCGTGTCCGCCGAACGGATACGGGAGCGACGACCAGGGCGACCGCCGAGCGGACACCCCCAGCCGCCAACTGAGGCTGGCCGCCGCTTCCTTCACGGATCGGCACTCTCGCGCTGGCCGTCCCCCGTACGGACAACATCCGTATCGCCGCTGGATATAAGAGGGCTGTGGGTGCGGCGGCGGTTCGCCCGGCGGGCGTCCTTGAGCTCGCGAACCGTGAGGCGGTAGCGGAGTAGCTCACGCCACCACTCCAACCGCGCCGGGGCGGTCTGGGGCAGGGCGCGGACGAGAGTGCGCGCCAGTGTGACGAGCGCGGTGGTGACGGTGGTCAGGGCGACGAGGCAGGCGGCGGCCCAGGATGGGACCGCTGAGAGGTCGGGCAGCACGGGATGAGGGCCTTCCGGAGGCGCGAGGGCGAGGTCCGCGACGAACCAGCCAGGGGCGTGCCGAGGAGCCTGGCGCTGGCCGAGCGGTGGTCATGCCCGTGCTGTCGGGAGGTCGCTCGACTCAGCCAGGCGGGGTGGTTGGTCACCGGGTTCGGCATGCCGGTGACGTCGTTGGCGTCGCCCCTGGCATGTGCATCCCCCTGCGCGTTGTCTCCGTTGGCCGGTGTCTTCCCCGAGTCGGAGATCCCTACACGATTTCCGAGGTGTGACGGGGCAGCCCCCAGCGGCCCCCGAGTGGTTCAGTTACTCAGACGCTCTCAGGTCCCGATACGATGTGATCGTTTTGTCCGCTGCTTGCTTCGGTCACGCCCGCTGAGGTGGTGTATTGACGGCCACTCGGTGATCTCGTTTTGAGGCTAGGCGGTGAGTTGGGTCGGGACGATGGTCTCGTCGGTTTGTGACTCGATCGGGTGGAGGCGGCCCTTGGCGAGGAGGTCGAGTCCCATGTAGCGGCGGGCTTCGGTCCATTCGTCGTTCTGCTCGGCCAGGACCGCGCCGACGAGGCGGACCAGGGCCGTGCGGTCGGGGAAGATGCCGACCACGTCAGTGCGGCGGCGGATCTTCTTGTTGAGTCGTTCCTGCGGGTTGTTGGACGAGATCTGCCGCCAGGTCTCGCGCAGGAACGCTGTGAACACCAGGACGTCGCGCTGGGCGGCATCCAAGTGGGCGGCCGCTGGGGAGGGAACCTGACCTCCAACGTGTCCAGGCGGGGATGAACAGCTGCCTGCCGGCCATCGTTTCGCAGGCCTGTCGGAAGGTCCATTTTGGGGCCCTGACAGTCGTCAGCGCGTGCCGTAGGGTTCTGACTACTGTGTGCCACAGTAGGGGGACATTGGGGGGCTTTCGTGCTCGATGCGAAGCAGCACCAGGGCAAGTTCGGCGAAGACTACGTCCGTGTGCTGGCCTCTGCGGCAGGGCTGATCGTCGTGCAGGGCGATATCGACGCAGACGGGGTCGACCTCGGGTTCCGCGCCACCGGCCGCTACGGACGGACGATGTCACCCACTGTCGAGGCTCAGATCAAGACATGGTCGAAGCCGTCCGTGTCGTCCGGCCACCTGAACTTCCGCGGGCTCAACGAGCGGCAGTTCAACAAGCTCGCCGGTCCCGACTTCACCGTGCCCCGGTTTCTGTTCGTCATCTGCGTCCCCGCCGACAACCAGGCGTACGCGGCCATGAGCACCGACGGTGTGCTGCTCCGCCACCTTGGCTACTTCGTCTCGCTTCGCGCCGAGGAGCCGATCAAGAACCCCGACCGTGACCGACGGCGTCCGGTCAGAGTTCCGACAGCGAACGTGCTCACCGCCGCCTCACTGCGCCGGCTCACCGAGACGCAGTCCGACTGGTAGGGGAAACGATGACGATTCCGCTGAAGGTCGACGACATCGCCAGTTATCTGGCGGAAACGGGCTGGGAGCGGGATCCACAAGGCTGGCGCGGAGCGAGTGTGTGGCAATACCCGGGCGACTACGAGGTGTTGGTACCCGCTCGCGACGGCATGGGCGACAACGACCGTCGAGTACGGGAGATCCTGAGCTGTCTGTGCGCGCTGGAGGACCGGCCGGCGAGCGACATCGCCCTGGAGATCGCCAGACCGCAACTGGACAAGCAGTCCTTCCGCACGTTTCCCACCGGCCACGACCCCGGCTACACCTCGCTGCTTCTTGGTACGCAGACGGTGCTGGGTGTCCGCAACCTCCTGACGGCGGCGGCGCGCACCGTCGTGCAGGGTCCGCACTTCGCCTTCGCCGGCCGGCAACCGGGCGTGGTGGGCGACCTCTTGCGCGCAGCCGAACTCGGCCCCTCCCGCGCCGGGAGCTACGTCGTCGAGATCCGGGTGGCGGCGGACGCGACGGCCCGAACCCCGAGCGGGGAGCAGGTCACCGGTCGGGCCGTGCTGGTCCAGATGCTCGAGGCGGTGAGCGCGGCCCAGGCAGCCGTAGCGGCGGACGTGCCCGCGGCCTTCGACGAGACCGTCACGGCCGGCGTCTCCGCGGATCTGTGCAAGGCGCTCAGTGAGCTCTCCGGTTTCGACCGGAGCGAGCCCTTCGAGATCGGCTTCCGGTGGGCGCGCTCGCAGCCACTCGATGTGCCGTCACGCGTCGTCGCGTTCCCGGAGACCTCGGGATCGCTTCTGTACGCCGCGTCCCTGCGGCTTCGCGGCCTCAACGCCACCGGTGCCGCGACGGTCTCCGGTGTGGTCGAGGGGCTGCATGACGACTCCTCCGGCAACGACCGGTGGCGGATCAAGGTCCGCGGTGAGTTGCGCACCGAGCACGCCGAACTGGTCCGGCGGGCCGTCTGGGTGCGGCTCCCGGACCAGGCCTCGTACGACCGTGCGATCACCGCGCATCGGGAACGGCAGGTGATCACCGTCATGGGGGAGTTGTCCAGCATGACCGGCCGGGTGGAACTGGTGCCCAGGCGGGGGTTCGACATCTGACCGGATCGGCTCATCAAGGAGGGGTACTGTGCCAACGGAGTTGACTGTACGGGATCATGCATCGCTGTTCGCCCTGATGGTGGTCGCACGGCCGGTGACCAACCGTGAACTGCGCGAACTCGCCGGCCTGGAGATCACCGCGGCGGTGCGACGGCGAGTGAACCAGGATGCCGAGCGGATCGTGACCAGGAAGCACGGTGCGGTCAACACGCACCAGCTCACGACCGCGGGCCGGACCTGGTGCGAGTCCGCTCTGGTGGCCGGACGCCCGGACGGAGCGAAGTTTCCGGCCGGGGTGCTCTACGCGGTGCTGGACAACGTCGGACAGTACCTGGCCCGCTCCGGCACCAAGTTCGGCGAGTTCTTCCAGCCCGACGCCGAGGCCTGGATCCGCGCGGTCTACACGGAACTCACCGCCCGCCGGAAACCGGGCAGCTGGGTCAGACTGTCGGCGCTGCGCCCATGGCTCGAGAACCTGCCGCGAGGGGCCGTCGACGCCGAACTCGACCGGATGATCGAGCAGCCCGACGTACAGCTGATGGGCGAACTCAACCAGCGCACGCTCAGCGACGAGGACCGCGGAGCCGCCGTCGACATCGGCGGCGAACCCCGCCACCTGCTGCGGATCGGACCGGCGTGAACGGGGAACTCGCCGCCCTGGAGACGCTGTACATCAACACCGCGCTGACCCAGGAAGAGATCTGGACACCGGTGACCTCCTACCACGTCGACGGCCTTCATCCTGAGGTGTTCCGGCGGCTGGGGAGGGCGATGAGCGCCGTCGAGCGCGCCCGCTCGCCGGTTGCGACCGTGGTGCGGGGCGAGAGCGGCTCGGGCAAGACGCATCTGCTCGGCTGGACCCGCCACGAGATCCAGGAGCGTGGCGGCTCCTTCTTCTACATCAAGCTCGTCACCGGCCGGAACTTCTGGGAGAGCGCCGCCGACAGTCTCGTCGACAGTCTCTACCGGGAGGACGAGGGTGGCCAGGAACAACTGGTTCGCCTGCTCGACAAGCTTTCGCGCCAGGCTCGCCTCGACACGGACACTCACGCCGCCGTCACGGGACGACGCGAGTTGACGCGCGCCCATATCGACGCGTTCGTTCGCGGGATCCGGACCATCGACCGACAGGTGGGCAACGAGGCCGCGGACACGGCCCGCGCGCTGGTGCTCATCGCCTCCACCGGTGATCCCGTGGAGATCGGCAGGGCCTACTTCGCGCTCAACGACGACGACGAGGACAAGCGCGCCGCCTGGGGGATGTCGCCGGGCGGGCGACCGGCTCAACGCGTCCTGCGCGATCTGACGCGCCTGTTCGCCCTGGTCGGACCGCTGGTGTTCGCCTTCGACCAGCTCGACACCCTGGTGTCCGCCGCGGAGACGTCGTCGCTGACGTCGGCCCCTTCCGGCGAGGGCCGGGCCGCTAAGCGGCTGAGCAGTGAGATCGCCACCGGCCTGATGGAACTGCGGGAGGAAGCCCGCCGGACCCTCATCGTCGTGGCGTGCCACGAGGACACCTGGGAGCAGATCTCCCGGGCGGCAGTCCGGTCCGCCCTGGACCGGTTCGAGGTGCTGCCGACGCTCGGCGCGATTCCCGACGAGGCCACCGCCGCCGCCATCGTCAGCAGCCGCTTTCGGCCCTACTACGAGTCGGTAGGGTTCACCCCGCCGTATCCCACCTGGCCGGTCACCTCGGCGGCGCTGGCCGAAGCCCCACACCGTTACACCGCACGGCGGCTGCTCATCCGGATCCAGAAGCACATCGAGGCGTGTCTGCAGGCCGGCACGGTGGCCGAACTGATCTCCCTGGCAGGCGCAGAGCCCACGGCAGCCGTACCGCCCGCACCGGCGAGGGCCGTCAACCTGAGCACCCTCACGGAGTCCTTCGACAAGCTCCGTGCCGAGGCGGACGACCTCGGGCCGCTCGACCCCACGACCGAGGACGGGTTGATGCCCGCTCTGCTGGGCGCGGGGCTGCGGAGTCTGCTCAGGGAACTGGGCGCCGACGAGACGCGGTTCTCCATCGAGACCGACTTCGGCCGCAAGGCGGCGTTGCACGCCCGGTTGCGCTATGTCGTGGACGAGGCCAGCGAGAACGAATTCCACTGGTCCTTCCGGGCGATCGCCGCGAACAACGCCATCGCCGCCCAGAACCGGATCCGTAACGCGGCCGTGGAGGCCGGCCTGACGGCCGACCTGGCGAGCCGCCGACTGATCCTGCTGCGGAACATGCCGTACCCGAGCGGCCCCAAGACCAAGGACATCAAGGACGACTTCGAGGCGCGGGGCGGGGTGTCGTTACCGATCGGCGCAGCCGACCTCCGGACCCTGGCCGCCCTTCGGGCCATGTTCGACGACCGCGCGTCAGGCCTGGACGAATGGCTGCGACAGGAGCACCCTGCTTCCCGCATCGAGGTCTTCGCGCCGGTGCTGGGAGACCTGCGGCACCATCTCGGCATCGCGACCACAGAAGTCGGCTCCGGGATGGCGGTGGATGCGGCGGGCACACCGGAGGACGCCGCCGAGCCCGCTCGTACCGAAATCGTCGTCGGAACCACGGTCCGGGGCGGCCGTTCGTTCGCGATACCCATGGAACGACTCCGGATGCACACCGCGGTGGTGGGCGCGGCGGGATCGGGCAAGACGGTCCTGATCAAGCGACTTGTGGAGCAGTGCGCTCTGCGCGGCGTCTCGGTGATCGTGCTGGATCCGAACGACGACCTCGCACGGCTCGGCGACCCCTGGTCGCGCCCACCGAAGGGTTGGACGGACGACCATGGGCGCGAGGCCCGACGCTATTTCGCGGATGTCGAAGTGGTGGTGTGGACACCGGGACTGAACCGGGGACGTCCGATCTCCTTCTACCCGCTTCCCGACTTCGGTCCCGTCCTTGACGACGAGGACGACTTCCCCCGTCTGGTCAGGTCGACCGTGACCTCACTCGCGCCACATGCCGGTGTACGCGGCAGCAGTGCTCGCGCGACCCAGCAGCTGGGGGTCCTCAAACGTGCTCTCGAACGGTACGCACGCGACGGCGGCAAGACCCTGGCCGGCTTCGTCGAGCTGCTCGCCGAGCCTCCGAGCGACATCGTGAACAGCAGGACCAGTCGCTTCGCGGTTCAGATGGCGGACACGCTGGAAGCCGCGATGGAGACCGACCCGCTGTTCGGGGAGTCCGGCGCACCCGCCGATCCCGGCATGCTCCTGATCCCGTCTCCGGGAAAGGCCGCCCGTATCTCGGTGATCAGCTTCATCGGCCTGTCCGGCGACGGACCGGCCCAATTCGTCAGCCGCCTCCAGGCGACCTTGTTCTCATGGTTCAGGGCACACCCGGTCGGCGACCGTGCCCTGGGCGGGCTGCTGGTAATGGACGAGGCGCAGAACTTCGTGCCCTCCGGTGCATCGAATCCGAGTACGGACAGCACGGTCGAACTCATCCGCCAGATACGCAAGTACGGACTCGGGATAGTCCTCGCCTCACAGCTCCCCAGGGGGATCCACAACCAGGCGCTGGGCAACACCGTGAACCAGTTCATCGGCCGACTCACCCAACCCGCGCACATCGAGGCCGCCAAGACCATGGCCCAGGCGCGGAACGCGGTCCTCGACAACCTCGCCGGTCTCAAGGCCGGCATGTTCAACGCCGCAAGCGAGGGGACCGGATTCAGCAAGATCGAGGTGCCGATCTGCCTCAGTCACCACGATGTGCCGCTCACGGAGGACGAGATCGTCGAGCGAGCCCGCCGGGGTACCTGAGCGGTCGTGAGGTGGTGAGCGCGTCCTGGCCCGTGCCGAAACCCTGACCTGCGCGGACAGGGTCGCCAGGGCGCTTGAGCCGTCCTGTCCCGGCGGTCACCCCCATGGCGGTGGGTGAACTGCTCACCGCTCATCTGGCCGTCTTAGTCCAGTCCGCCGACGGACCACACAGTTCCGACCGCACGATGTCATCCGGGAGCACACCCAGCAGGTGTCGAGGAACCTCCCGGAGGCCGAACGCCGCGCCGTTCTGCGGGCCGTGGCCGACCTGATTTCCGTCGGCGGCGGGTTCAGCGGCGTGGCTCAGACGACGCGCCGGATCGCCTCAGCCGACGCTGCCTGGCGCGGGAGGATTTCACTCTGGTTCAGCTGCGATCTTGGTCGGATTCGGGCTCGGTGAGTTGTTGTTGCCAGTCGTTGAACTGCTGGCGGAGCGCGGCGGCTGCCTGGGTGTCGAGGCCGTAGGCGGCGTATTGCTTGTCGGTGTAGCGCTGCACACGGCGGAGGGCGTCGGCGAACATCCGTCGGTCGAATCCGGCGTCGTTCTGTGTGGCGAGTTCGATCAGCCGCTCGCGGCTGTAGCCGGTCTTGAGTAGGCCGTCGACGTCGATGGCGTCGCGGACCTCGGCCCGGGTGAACAGGGCGCCGGTTTTGCCGGCGGCGACGTCGTAACGGTGGAGCACAGGACCGAGCTCGGAGGGGACGGGCGCATGGCGGAGGAATTCTGCGACGACGAGTTCCACCTTGGTTTGTGATCCGGTGGACGGGTCGATGACGTTCAACCGGCTGTAGATAGGGGTCTGTTGGGTCGTCTCCACCGTGTATCCAGCCGCCGAATACGCTTTGATGAGCCGGGCGACCGCCTCGGGCATCTCGTCGGCGGCGCGATCGATGGGCGCTAACAGGTCGACGTCATCGCTCATTTGACGATGCGATGCGCCTGGATGGCATAGCCGCCCGCGAGTGCGTACCCGTAGTCCTCGGCGAGCGCGTCGAGCCCGATCCTGATCAGCCACCGATGCAGTTCCTCCACTATGCCGCGGCCGCCTTCGCCGCGAGCTCGGTGAACCGGGACTGCCAGGCCGTACAGACCGGCAGCGGGAGGAACAGGTCGGCCCACAGCCGCCGCAGAAGCGGGCCGTTCAGGTAGGTCTCGAGGTCGGCCGGGGTCTGGGCCTCACGGATGGCCCGTTCGTACATCAACACGACATCAGCCTGGTCGGCCAGGTCGTAGACCTATCGGGACCCCGGTCGAGGTGACGGGGCAGCGTGACCGTACCCGTCGTCGGCCCGTCCAACTCGGCCAGCGCCGTCGGCAGGGTGTAGGGATTGGCTGCCGCGTACCTGTTCATGACCCCAGCATGCCGCAATCGGCCTGTCCGGGGGTATCCACGGCGCGGTTGTCACGGGATGGGCCACGTGGCAGGGAGCAGCCTGATCGAGGATGACGGGATCCGGTCGAGCGCGTTCCCCCACAGCTACCCGTACGTCCTCGCTGCCCGCGAACAAGCTCTGGAGCAGTCGATCTTCGGCTCGGCGTAGGAGGAGGCATCCGGGTGTGGCCGTCCTCCGGCGCCGGCGGCGGGAGTTACTGGCATGGGCTTGGGAACGGGCGATATCGAGGCATCGGTATGTCCCCTCGGTTCAGAAAGCTGCGCAGCCGCGCGTTGGCTCACAGCCGGGTGTCAAAAGTCCGCCGTCCCTGCGATTTCTGGCGCGGAGTCCTCGAGGATCGACGAGAGGCCTCGTCGCAGAGCGTGACGAATGCTTGTTGCATCTGCCTGCGACGTTGCTTCACAGAGAGTCAGAAGCCGTCTACAGCGCAGCGAACAACGCGCCCCGAGAGGAAGCGCCATCGGTAAGCCCTACAGCCGATCTGACCTGCGGAAACACGGGGTGTAGCGAAGCGCCCCCGGCAGGGCTCGAATCTGCGGCCAAACGCTTAGAAGGCGCCTGGCGAAGACACGTCTACTGTGCCTCTGACCTGCCCTTACGTGATGTCCTGACCGGCTGTCAGCGAATTTTCCGCCGTTTTCGGGAAGGAGTCGGCTGGCTCGACGGCTGCTGGGTGTGTGACTGTCCAGCAACTCGCTGCCAGTTCGTCCCAAATGGGGTTCGGGCAGGATCCGGACCTGCCGAGTTGGCTTTCGGGCTCAGCCCACTTCCTCGCGGGCTGCCTTGAGGTCGTCCACCAGGAACACGTCCTGGGACCACTGCCCCGGCCATGCAGCAAGAACCAGATCCTTCGGTCCCGCCTGTGTGAGCATCGCCCGCTTCTCGGTTATGCGGGTCGCTTGTGTGACGATCCCTTTCGCATCGATCCGGATCAGAGTCACGGTCTGCCCGCGCCAGGGAAACCCACCCTCCACAGCGCTGGTGCGACGGAGGGACGCAGCGTCGAACTCGGCGAATCTCGGCATGACTTGAACCTTCTTGTCGGCAGCTGCGCCTGTCTCGCCGTGCACGGTAGATCATCTCGGTGTGTGTCAGTAGGGTGCTGGCATCGTCATCGGCTTGGGGGACGCGTGATCGAGCTGTCAGAGATGATTCGCGAGCTGCGTCGAGAGTTCACGGCGGCGATGGCTGAAGGAGACGGGGAGCGGGTGCGGTTCGAACTTGGCCCCGTGGAGGTCGAGGCGTCCGTGACCGTAAGCAAGGAGGCTGGGGCGATGCGAGGCTGCGCTTCCTGATTGTGGAGAGCGGAGCCGCCGCCAAAATGGCGCATGCCGAGACTCAGCTCATCACCTTACCGCGTCGCCGGTATCCCCGGTGTTCGGGACAAGTCGTTCGACGTGCTCGAAGACGCCAAGGCATGGTTGCGCAGGGCTGGCACCGACAGCGAACGCGGCGAGTTCGTCGATCTCCGCGACGGCTCCATTATGCTGGACGACTACGTAACCCGCTTCTGGCAGACGGGAGTTCGCGGTGCGCCCGGCACGATCAAACGCATCGACGAACGCGTCCGCCTCCACATCCAGCCTCAGCTGGGCACCGTCGCCCTGCGGGACATCAGCCCAGCGGTACTGCGTGGCTACATCGCCACGCTGGAAAACGAACTCGCGCCGCGGTACGCCCGGCAGATCCTCGGCACGCTCTCGAATATCTTCGAGACCGCCATCGACGACAAGCGCCTGGCGCGCAACCCGATGCGGGCCAAGTCCGTGCGTTGGCCCAAGGCGCCGGAGGACCAGAGGGAAGCCTGGCCCCTGGAGACCGCGCAGCGCGTACGGGACGCGATCAACGCGCGCTACCGTGTCGCAGTCGTGCTCGCGTTGGGCTGCGGGCTGCGCCAGGGTGAGGTCTTCGGGTTGTCGCCGGAGGACGTCGACTTCGCCCGTGGAGTCCTGCGCATCCGCCGGCAGGTCCAACTCCTCGGCGGGCGGCTGTACTTCACCCTGCCGAAGGGCGGCAAGACCCGCGTCGTCGACATGCCCCCGTCGGTCGCGGCGGCCCTGGCCCAATACTTCATGGAGTACCCGGCGGTCGAGGTGGAGCTGCCGTGGGGCGGCCCGGAGCCCGACCGGGAGACGAAGAAGTTCCCGCTCGTCATCACCACGACGTACGGCAACGCCCTTCGCGCGAACATCTTCAACGTCGAGGTGTGGAAGCCTGCCCTGGCCGCCGCCGGAGTCATCCCCCTGCGGGAGAAGGGCGAGCGGTGGAAGGCGTCTCGCAAGGACGGCTTCCACGTGCTCCGGCACACGTACGCCTCGGTCATCCTCGAAGCGGGCGAGTCCGTCGTCACCCTGGCCCGCTGGCTCGGCCATTCGAGCCCGACGATCACCCTGGACTACTACGCCCACTTCATGCCGGAGGCCGGTGGCAAGGGGCGCGGGGCCATCGACGCTCTGCTCGGCCAGTCTGGGCTGGCCGCGTAGCCGTCCGCTCCACACGACCTATAAAACGGGTGGGCACAGCGATCTGCTGTGCCCACCCGTTTCGGCGTTCCACATGGGAAGTTCGCCACTCTCCGTGCTGGTCAGTGCTCCCCGCCTGCGCCTCAGCGGTGAGGCTTCCGCCGGTCAACGCCCGCGATCGCAGGAATCGGAACGCGGCTCATTCTCCCCAGATTCTCCCCAGCGACCTCGAAGGCATCGTCGGAGCCTGCGATCAGGGCCGCACTGCCGCGCAGAAGCGCCTCCTCGGGCGATTACTCAGAGCCAGTCTTTCCGCTTGAAGATGACGTACAAACTGGTGCATACGACCGCCATCAGGATGATCGCGAAGGGGTAACCGAGCACCCAGTGCAACTCCGGCATCCGATCGAAGTTCATCCCGTAGATCGTCCCCACCAACGTCGGCGCGAACAAAATAGCCGCCCACGACGAGATCTTCTTGATCTCCTCGTTCTGTTCGAACCCCGCCTCCGCCAACGCCCGCATCTCCGCGTTCTGTTGCTGGGTGACCAGGGTCGCGTTCACCGTGAGGATGTCCGTGAGGGCCTGGCGGAAGCCGTCGACTCGTTCGCTGGTGTGGGTGACGTGGTCGGCGACGTCGCGGAGGTAGCGCTGGAGTTCCTCGTCGGTGCCGTACTTGGCGAAGCCCGCCATCAGGCTGTGCAGCATGCCGACCAGGGGACGGGTGGCGCGCTGGAACTCGACCATTTCCCGGGAGAGTTCGTAGATACGGCGGGAGACTTCCGGGTCGCCGCGGAAGACCTCCGTCTCGATCTCGTCGATGTCGATCTGGACGCCGGCGACCACGGGTGCGTAGCCGTCGACGACCGCGTCGAGGATGGCGTACAGCACCGCCTCGGGGCCGAGCTTCAGCAACTCCGGGGATTCCTCCATGCGTTGGCGGACCGCCGACAGGTCGGGGGCCGCGCCGTGCCGGACCGTGATCACGAAGTCGGGGCCCACGAAGACGTGCAGCTCGCCGAAGTCGACCTCCTCCGTGGTGTCCAGGTACCGCGCGGCGCTCAGGACGACGAACAGCGTCTCGCCGTAGCGCTCCAGTTTGGGTCGCTGGTGTGCCTCCATCGCGTCCTCGACGGCCAGCGGGTGGAGGTCGAACTCCGCTGCCAGGGAGAGGAGTTCACGTTCGGTGGGGCGGGCGAGGCCGATCCAGGCCATGCCGGAGGGCTGTTCGCGCAGTTCGCGGAAGGTGTCGGCGAGGGTGTCCGGGGCCGAGACGCGCACGCCGTCCCGGTACAGGGCGGCCTGGACGACGCTGCCCGCGTCGGAGGGTTCCGAGGGGGGCGCGTCGGCGGCGGACACC
This sequence comes from Streptomyces sp. NPDC058469, assembly GCF_042721125.1. NCBI lineage: Bacteria > Bacillati > Actinomycetota > Actinomycetes > Kitasatosporales > Streptomycetaceae > Streptomyces > Streptomyces sp. NPDC058469. The sequence continues at coordinate 2,252 of NZ_JBHXME010000079.1, read as the reverse complement.
GGAGGCTTCGGTGACGGTGCCGGGGGTGGGGCGGGTGTGCGGCGCCAGCCGGACGTCCTGCCGTCCCTGCCGTTGCTGCCGTTCTTCGAGGTGGGGCGGGCGCGTCGCTGGGGCATCGCGGTGCCTCTCGATCGGGCCTACATCTGTGTGATCACGGAGCACGAGCAGGATATACGGGGCAAACGACCTGGGCGTGTGATCGGGGTCCGGGACTCGGTGAGAGTTGCGGACAGAAGGTGTCCGCGACTGCCGCTAGCGTGCCGAGCATGACGACGAAGGCGATGAGGACGACGAGGGCGATGAGCATGACGAAGGCGGCGAAGGCATCGAAGGCGACCACAGGCGGCCCCGTACTCGACACCCGCTCCCTCAACCGTGCCACCCTCCACCGGCAACTCCTCCTGCGCCGCTCACCCCTCTCCGCCGGCGCCGCCGTCGAGCATCTCCTCGGCCTGCAGGCGCAGAACGTCAAGCCGCCGTACTACGCGCTCGCCGCCCGCCTCGACGGATTCGCGCCGGAGCAGTTGTCCGCGCTGATGGCCGAGCGTGAGGTCGTCCGGATCGTCACCATGCGCTCCACCATCCACACCCACACGGCGGCCGACTGCCTCACCCTCCGCCCGCTGGTGCAGGCCGCCCGGGATCGTGAGCTCGGGAATTTCCGCAAGGGGCTCGTCGGAGTGGATCTGGACCGGCTCGCCGCACTCGCCCGTGAACTCGTCGAGGCCGGGCCGCGCACCATGAAGGAGTTGCGTGAGGCCCTGCTCGTCGAGTGGCCCGACGCCGACCCGCAGGCCCTCGCGATCGCCGCCCGCTGCAAACTCCCGCTCGTCCAGGTCACCCCGCGCGGGCTCTGGGGCCGTAGCGGACAAGTGGCCCTGACCACCGCCGAGCACTGGCTGGGGCGGCCCGCCGAGCCCGCGCCCGCGCCGGACGCGACCGTCCTGCGCTATCTCGCCGCCTTCGGCCCGGCCTCCGTCAAGGACATGCAGGTCTGGGCCGGTCTGACCCGGCTGCGCGAGGCCTTCGAACGCCTCCGCCCGCAGCTCGTCACCTTCTACGACCCGAACGGCGTCGAGCTCTTCGATCTCCCGGACGCGCCCCGCCCCGACGCGGACACCCCGGCCCCGCCGCGCTTCCTGCCCGAGTTCGACAACCTGCTGCTCTCCCATGCCGACCGCACACGCGTCGTACCGCCCGAGTACTGGGGTCGCGCATGGTGGGGCAACGTCGCTCATCGCACGTTCCTCGTCGACGGATTCCTCGCCGGGGTGTGGAAGATCGACGGTCAGGACCTCGTCGTCGAACCCTTCGGCAAGCTGACCAAGGACCAGCGGAGCGAAGTGGTCGCCGAGGGGGCGCGGATGCTCGACACGTTGCACAAGGGGACGTCGTACGACATCCGGTTCGGGACGGTCGTGCAGCCGTAGAACCCAAGAACCGTAGATGGCGTCAGTCGGCGCGGCCCGTCACCGCGACCGTCACGCCCAGGCCGATCATCGTGAAGCCGCCCGCGCCGCCGATCAGGGACAGGCGGCGGTCGGAGCCGGCGAACCAGGTGCGGGCCGCCGAGGCGGTCAGGCCCCACAGGGTGTCCGTGACCAGGCCGATGGAGATGGGGATCAGGCCGAGCAGGAGCATCTGGAGCGGGACGTGGCCCGCCGAGTGGTTGACGAACTGGGGGAGTACGGCGGCGAAGAACACCACACCCTTGGGGTTGGTGACGCCGACGAGGGCGCCGTCCAGGACCGTGCGGAGGTCGCCTCGGGGTTCCGTGGAGGGGGTTGCCTGCATCGCGGACGCCTTCAGGTCCTTGCGGTGGCGGAACGCCTGGACGCCGAGGTAGATGAGATAGGCCGCGCCTGCCAGTTTTACCGTCAGGTAGATCGCGACCGAGCGTTCGACCAGTGCGCCGATACCGAACGCCACCGCCGTCACCAGCAGATACGAGCCGAAGACGTTGCCGATCGCCGTCGCCACCGCCGTACGGCGGCCGTGGGCGAGCGCGCGGCCGATGACGAACAGGACGCTGGGTCCCGGGATCACGATCACCAGCAACGACATTGCGGCGAAGGCGAGGAAACGGTCCGTGGACACCATGCGATCACTCCCATCCGGCGCTCATTGAAACAGGCGTCCGGGAGTTCTCTCTAGGGCCGGGGACCGCGGGCGCGCGGATCGGGCACATGGATAGGGTGCGTTGCGGGCTGCTCGTGGAAGCCCGCAACGCACCCGGGGATTTCCCTGCGGGG
>NZ_JBHXME010000078.1:12697-47115 GCF_042721125.1 Streptomyces sp. NPDC058469 | reverse complement strand
GCTAAAAGCCGGACCAGCTCAGGTGCTTCTAAGGGGCGCGGGGAACTGCGCGACCAGCCACGACGTACCCGCAGCGGCCCGACTACCCTGCACCCATGCCCCCCGCCGCCTCCACTCCCGCCTACCGCCGCCTCAACGTCGAGGAGCGGCGCAGTCAGCTCCTCGACGCCGCCCTCAGCCTCTTCGCGCACCGCGCCCCCGAGGAGGTCTCCCTGGACGACGTGGCGGAAGCGGCCGGGGTGTCACGTCCGCTGGTCTACCGGTACTTCCCCGGCGGCAAGCAGCAGCTCTACGAAGCCGCCCTCAGGTCCGCCGCCGACGAACTCCGGCAGTGCTTCGACGAACCCCGCGAAGGCCCGCTCCTCCCCCGTCTCGCCCGCGCCCTGGACCGCTACCTCGGCTTCGTCGACCAGCACGACGCCGGGTTCAGCGCACTGCTCCAGGGCGGCAGCGTCGTGGAGACCTCCCGTACGACAGCCATCGTGGACGGCGTCCGCCGGGCCGCCGCCGTGCACATCCTCAGCCATCTCGGCGTCGCCGACCCCGGACCCCGCCTGCGCATGACCGTACGGATGTGGATCACAGCCGTAGAAGCGGCGTCTCTCATCTGGCTCGACGAGGACAAGCAGCCGCCCCTCGACGAGCTGCGGGACTGGCTGGTCGAGCAGTTCGGGGCGGTGCTGTCGGTGACGGCGCGGCGGGACCCGCAGACGGCCGCGCTGGTCGAGGGCCTCGCGGCGGATGGCTGAGACTGGTCCCGTGAAGAGCGAAGAGACCCCGTTCGAGGGCGGCCCGATGGACGGGCGCTCCCTGCCCGTGCTGCTCGGCCCCACCGGAACCCCGCCGAAGACCTACCGCATCCCGGTCCCCGACGACGCCGGCGGCCCGCCCACGGTCCTCGTGTACCGCAGGGTCCCCCGCGGCCACAGCAAGCGGCTCGGACTCCCCAAGGGCTGGAAGTACGAGTACTCCGCCGGAGGTGAAAAAGGGGCGGGCAAGCGCGGCAGCACTCTGCGCTGGCCCTGGACGAAACCGGACGCCAAGCCGGACTCCGCACCAGACGCCACGCCGGGCGGCAAGCCGGACGACACCCACGGGTGACGGGGTTACGCCGAACCGCCCACACCCGGCGCGCGGACCCGGCGCCCCCGACTGATGCTCACGGTGCGGGGCGGAAGGCCCGCCGCGCACCGGAGGTGATGACGTGTCAGGAAGGCTTCTGCGTCTGGTCTGTACGGCGGCGGTGGCGGCCGGCACCGTCCTCGCGCCGCTGCCCGCCGCGGCCGTACCCGATCCGCAGGCACCCGGACAGCGGCCCGTGGCCGAGCTGCTGACGGACCTTCAGACGCTGTACCGCGATGCCGAGCAGGCCACGGAGACGTACAACGCCACCGAGGAGAAGCTGAAGAAGCAGCGCACCGAGGTCGACCGCCTCGACTCCGCACTGTCGCGCGCCCGCCTCTCCCTCCACGACAGCCGCGGCGCCGCCGGCCGACTGGCCCGCCAGCAGTACCAGAACAGCACCGCCATCTCCCCGTACGTCCGCCTCCTGCTCGCCCGCGATCCCCAGCACGCGCTCGACGAGGGCCATGTCATCGGGCAGTTGGCGCGGGAGCGCGCCGAGACAGTGGGCCGGCTGGTCGGCAGCGAGAAGAAGAGCGACGGCCTGGCCCGCGAGGCCCGCAAGGCCCTGGACGCCCAACTCACCCTCGCCGCCCGCCAGAAGAAGGACCGCGACGACGTACGCAAGCGCCTCGACGACGTGGAGAAACTCCTCACCTCCCTCACCCCCGACCAACTCACCGCCCTGGCAGCCTTCGAGAAGACCGACGTCGACAAGGCCCAGCGGAAACTGATCACTTCCGGCGCCCTGGGAGACGACCAACGCGAACCCTCACGCGAGGGAGACCGCGCCCTGCGTTACGCCGTACAACAGATCGGCAAGCCGTACGAGTGGGGCGCGGAGGGTCCGAAGACGTACGACTGCTCCGGCCTGACGTCGGAGGCGTGGGGTCATGCGGGAACGCCGATCCCGAGGACGAGTCAGGAACAGTGGGCCGACCTACCGAGAGTCGCCCTGAACGAACTCCGCCCCGGCGACCTGGTGATCTACTTCCCCAAGGCAACCCACGTAGCGATGTACCTGGGGGATGGGAAGGTGGTGCAAGCGCCGCGAACGGGCGAGAAGGTCCAGGTATCCCCGGTCGCGTCCTACCCGATCCTGGGAGCCGTACGTCCGGACAGTCACCCTTAAAGGGGCGCGGGGAACTGCGCGACCAGCCACAACGAACTCGCAGCCGCCAACTCCCGCAACCCCAAAGGCGATTAGGCCACCGAAGCCAAGTAGGCAGCTGTCTTCTCCGGCTCATAAAAGAAGTTCTCAAAGTCCGCCGGATCATCAAACGCGTTGGCGAACCGATCCGCCACCGGCTGCAACTGCCCAGCCGCCCCAATGAGGTTGAGGACATGCTCCGGCGGCGGCCCCAGCATCGCGTTGGTCCACTTGGTGACATGCTGCGCGGCACCCCAGTACCGCTCGAACGTGGCCGTCATCCAGTCCCCGTCGAACTCCTTCTCCCCGTGATCGAGGATCGACGCGAGATACGAAGCCGCGCACTTGGACGCCGAGTTGGACCCCTGCCCGGTGATCGGATCGTTCGCGACGACGACGTCGGCGACCCCGAGGACCAGGCCACCACCGGGAAGCTGACCGACCGGGTTACGGACGGTGGGCGCGTAACGCCCGGCCAACGTCCCACCCGCATCGGTCAGTTCGACGCCCCGCGCCCGCTCGTACTCCCACGGCGTGAACGTCTCCATGAGTTCCAGGGTCAGGGAGAGATGCTCGGCCGGGTCCTTGATGCCGTTGAAGACGTCCAACGGCCCGCCGGGTATGCCCTCCCAGAACAGGATGTCCGCACGCCCGGACGTGGTGAGCGTCGGCATGACGAACAACTCGCCGACGCCGGGCACCAGGTTGCAGCGGACCGCGTCGAACTCCGGGTGCTCCGGGCGCGGGCCCAGACCGTGGACGTAGGACACCGCGAGGGCCCGCTGCGGCTCGGTGTACGGGGAACGCTCCGGGTCGCGGGCGAACATCGAGACCAGCTCGCCCTTGCCCGCGGAGACGAGGACGAGGTCGTACGTACGGGAGAAGTAGTCGAGGTCGCCAACAGCCGCGCCGTGGATGACCAGTTGGCCGCCGCGCTGGGCGAACGTCTCCATCCAGCCGGCCATCTTGACCCGCTGGTCGACCGACTGCGCGTACCCGTCGAGCTTGCCCACCCAGTCGATCGCGCGCTGCGTCGGCCCGGGGTCGTGCGAGCCGGGGGCGGCGACCGAGACGCCGAGTCCTTCGATCTTCGGGGCCTGGGACTCCCAGAAGTTCAGCTGGAGATCGCGCTCGTGCCGCAGTGCCGTGTCGAACATGCACTGCGTCGACATGACCCGTCCGGAGCGGATCTCGTCCGCCGTCCGGTTGGACATCAGGGTGACCTCGTACCCGTGCGACTGGAGTCCGAGGGCGAGTTGGAGCCCGGACTGGCCGGCTCCGACGACGAGTATCTTCCGCATACGGGTGGTGGCTCCTTGCTCGCGACCGGTCGTGGTCGAGGACTGCTCGGGGACTACTCGGGGGTGACGTCCAGCGCGTGGCCGACGAGCGCGAGCAGGGTCTCGATGGCTGAAATCCGCCGCCGCGCATCCATGATCATGACAGGTACGTGCGGGGGGATCGTCAACGCCTCCCGCACGTCCTCCGGGTCGAACCGCTCGCTGCCGATGAAGTGGTTGACCGCGACGATGTACGGCAGCCCGCAGCTCTCGAAGTAGTCCAGCGCGGGGAAACAGTCCTTGAGGCGGCGGGTGTCGGCGAGGACGACGGCGCCGATCGCGCCGCGCACCAGGTCGTCCCACATGAACCAGAACCGCTGCTGACCCGGCGTACCGAACAGGTAGAGCACCAGGTCGTCGTCGAGCGTGAGGCGCCCGTAGTCCATCGCGACCGTGGTGGTCATCTTGCCGGGCGTGGCCGTGAGGTCGTCGGTGTCCTCGCTGGCCTCGGTCATCAGCGCCTCCGTCTGGAGGGGCTGGATCTCGGAGACGGCGCCGACCATGGTGGTCTTGCCCGCGCCGAAGCCGCCGGCCACCACGATCTTCGCGGCGACGGGCGCGCGCGTGCGGTCCGTCTGCCAGGGCCGCAGTTGCTCCTCTTCGTCGAGGAGCGGGGAGACGCCGTAGGCGGCGGCGTCAGAGACGACGGAGTCCACTCAGCACCTTTTCCAGCAGAGCGCGGTCAGGACGGCCCGTACCGTGAGCGGTTCCGGTTCCGTACACACGGATCTTTCCCTGGTCGGCGAGATCACTCAGGAGCACGCGGACCACACCGAGCGGCATCTTCAGCAGCGCGGCGATCTCGGCCACCGTGCGCATACGGCGGCACAGTTCGACGATGGCCTGCATCTCCGGCATCACCCGGGAGTTGAGGGAACCATTCGTCAACTCCTTGCGCTCCTCCGGGGCTTCGAGCGCCGCCACGAAGGTCTCCACCAGGAGGACGTGTCCGAAGCGGGTACGGCCGCCGGTGAGCGAGTAGGGGCGTACCCGGGCCGGTTTGCGGTCGCCGCCGCGCACCGGGAGTTTGTTGGGCGTACGGCTCATCGGGGGCTCCCCGTGGACGCGTCTTCGAGGGATTTCCGTAGCTCGCTGCGGAGTTCGGGCGTCAGCACATGGCCGGCCCGGCCGACGAAGAGCGCCATGTGGTACGACACGACGCTCATGTCGCAGTCCGCGGAGCCGTGCACACCGAGCAGCGAACCGTCGCTGATCGACATCACGAAGAGGCTGCCCTCCTCCATCGCGACCATGGTGTGCTTCACCGGGCCGGAGTCCATCAGCTTCGCGGCGCCGATGGTGAGGCTGCCGATGCCGGAGACGATGGTGGCGAGGTCGGCGGCGGAGCCGCGCGGGCCGGAGCGCTTGGTTTCGAGGGACTCCTTGGCCTCGGCGTTCCTCCCCGGATCGGAGGAGAGGAGCAGCAGGCCGTCGGAGGAGACGACCGCGACCGACTCGATGCCGGGCACCTCCTCGACGAGGTTGCTCAGCAGCCAGTGCAGGTTGCGGGCTTCACTGCTCAGTCCGAAGGTACTGGGCGCGGTCAACTGCTTGCCTCCTCGACGGTGCCCCCCGTGGGTTCTTCGGATCGCGCGGTCGCGCTTCGCGGTGCCGGGACTGGGTTCTGGCCGGTCTTTTCGGCGATCTCCGCTTCTACGTCGCGGTAGCCGGCGGAGGCTCCTGCGCGGAAGCCGCCCAGTCTGCGGCGGAGGGCGTCCGCGTCCACGGTGCCGGTTCGCTGGCGCGGGGCCTGGGCGGGTTGGGTGATCTTGGGGGTGCGTTTGGGGAGGCCCTTGTCCGTGACGGGGTCCTCGTCCGGTGCTCGCTCGTGTTCTACGGCTTCGGCTTCGCCATCAGCCGTGAATCCGTTCCCACCCGCACCGCCCGTGCGGGCATCGTCGTCGGGTGCGGGTGGCCCCTGTGGGGCGGACTCGCCGTCGGCGGCTGACCGTTCGTGCGCGGCTGCCCGTTCGTCTGCTGTTCGCGGGGCTTCCGTGACTGATCGGTCCCCCGGCGTCAGCGGCAGCAGGAGTTCCATCGTCATTTCCGCCGGGGATTCCGCCGGAATTCCCGACGGAGTCTCCCGTACCGCCTTCTCCGCCAGGGCGACCAAGGGGTCCGTGTGTTCCGAACGGCCGCGCAGGACGTTGGAGTTGGCCTCTGCGGACGCGCCGGGGAGGGAGTAGGAGTGGGTGTCGCCGGTCAGCGGGGTGGAGGACGGGACCGCCGAGGTGGGGGCCGCCGCCAGCAACGGGCTCGGGAGGACCACCACCGCCGCGATGCCGCCCTGTTTCTGGTCGCGGAGTTGGACGCGGACGCCGTGGCGGTGGGCCAGGCGGGCGACGACGTACAGGCCGAGGCCCAGGCCCTCCTCGCCCTCCTGGTCGTAGGGGGAGTCCGGGTCGAACTCGGTGAGGCGGGTGTTGAGGCTGGTCATGCGGCTGATGGTCATGCCGATGCCCTCGTCCTGGACGGAGAGCATGACCTCGCCGTTCTCCAGGAGCCAGCCGGAGATCTCGACGGGGGCGTCCGGCGGGGAGAACGACGTGGCGTTCTCCATCAGTTCGGCCAGCAGGTGGCTCAGGTCGTCTGCCGCGAAGCCCGCGACGTGGGCGTGCGGCGGGAGTGCCGAGATACGGACGCGGTCGTAGCGCTCGATCTCGCTGACCGCCGCGCGGACCACGTCGACGAGCGGGACGGGGCCCGCGTGCTGCTGGACGTGTTCGGTGCCGGCGAGGACGAGGAGGTTCTCGCTGTGGCGGCGCATGACCGTGGCGAAGTGGTCGAGTTTGAAGAGGGTGGAGAGGCGGTCGGGGTCCTGCTCGCGCTCCTCCAGGCCCTCGATGACGGCGAGTTGGCGCTCGACCAGGCCCAGGGTGCGCAGCGCGAGGTTGACGAAGGTGCCGCCGATGCTGGTCCGAAGCAGCCCCAACTGGGTTGCGGAGTCGGTGACTTCGGCGCGGAGTTCCTCGCGGGCGTCGGCCATCTTCTGGCGCTGGCCGACGAGGTGCTTGCGGTCGGCCTCCAAGGTGGCGATGCGCTCGTGGAGGGCGACGGCGTGCGCGTGCAGGGAGTTGACCGAGCGGACGACCTGGGCGAACTCGTCGTTGCGGCCCGTGAACTTGATGGGCTCCTCCGCGGTCGGGTCCTCGGCCTCGGCCAGGCGCGTCGAGCCGCGGCGCAGCACCGACAGCGGGCGGGTGAGGGTCCGGGCCATGGCGGTGGCGATGCCCACCGCGAGCAGCATGAGGGCGCCGAGGATCGCGATGCGGATCTCCAGCGCGTTGACGTCGTCGTCGCGGAGTTGGGCGAGGTCCTTGGCGCGGTCCACGTAGAGCGCGGACTCCTCGCCGCGCATCAGGTCGACCCGGGCGGAGAGCGCCGCGTCGAGCTTCTTCGTGCTGGTGTCCAACTGGCTGTCGGACAGCGTGGGTTGAGCGGTGAGCGAGGTGAGGTACTTCTCGGCGGAGTTGACCTCGGACCCGGTGACCGTGGAGTCGTAGCCCGCGACGGCGTCCTTCGCCGCGCCCTCGCGGAAGTCGGCGAGGGCGGCGTCGGAGCGCAGCCGGGCCTGCTGGGCGGCGGCGCTGAGGGCGTCGCGCTGCTTGGCCTGGGCCTTGGTGGAGGTGGTCTCGGTGACGGCGAGGCCGGTGATGGGGCTGATGACCGTCTCGGTGGTCGTCGGCACGTTCAGGGCGGCGAGGAGCAGCCCCCGGGTGGCGGCGGCCTGCTGGACGGCGGCGTCGAGTTCGGCGAGCGCGTAGGCGCCGGAACCGGCCCGCGGCGGCATCGTCTCGGCCAACTGCTCGGCGAGCCGGTGCAGTTCGGTGATGGCCCCGGAGTACGCGTCGTGCGCCTCCAGCGCGCTGCTCTTGCCGGTGAGCGCGGCCCGTCGTACGGCGGCGACGTCGTCGAGGTCCGAGCGCAGCGCGGCGGGGATGTCGGTGTCGGCGCGGAGTTCCTCGACCTGGCGGTCGACACGGGCGCTGCGGTCCTCGTCGGGGGCCTGGGACTTGGGGCGCCCGGCGGCGATGTACGAGGTGACCTCGTCCCGCTCGTCGGCGAGCGAGTGGGCCAGCGACAGCGCGTCCCGGGTCTGTCCGGCGAGCGTCACCAGGTCCTGGGAGTCGCTCAGTTGGCCCGAGGCGGTGATCAGCGACGGGACACCGGCCGCGGCGATGGCGGCGGCCACGACGGCTACGGCGATGATGAGCCGGTTGCGTACATGGGTACGGCGCCCGCTGCCCGCGGGGTCGGGCGTGGCGGCACCGGCGGCGCCCCCCTGAGGGGCCGTCTGCTTGCCTGTGCGCCGCGGCCGCTTTTTCTGCACCGGTGCTCGCATTCCTGACTCGTGGTACCCATGGGCCCGGGTGACGCTCCGTCATCCCGGTACGGCGACCCTCCCAGTGCCGGTAGGCAGGGGCCGCGCATCGTCCGGCCCGCCACCCGAAGGAGTGAACCCCGGAGGGGAGTTGGCGGGCAAGTTCCGGCGGCCGGTCCGAGGCTCGCGCGCGCCGTGCCGGTTGGACGTGAGCGGCGCGCTTTGGCAGGATTCGCCGCCACGCATTCCCGGAGTGATCCATTCCAGCCCAAACCAGGCGTCTGACCTGCACGGCTGCGCCCATTCGGCCATGAGTGCCAACCTTTGGCGGAGCCTGTGAAGAGGTCGTGCAGACTGGCCGAATGCGTACGGAACTTGTGTCGGAACCCGGCGACCCGGACCGCCCCAACGAGGACTTCGCGAGTGTCGGCCTTCCGGCCTCGGGACAGGGCGGTTCGCTGATCGTCCTGGACGGGGTGACACCACCGAGAGGGGAGACGGGCTGTCTGCATTCGGTCCCCTGGTACACCGCCCGCTTGGGTGGCGCACTGACCGAACTGACCGTTTCCTACCGGGATCTGACTCTGCCGGAGATTCTCTCCCGGGCGATCCTCCGAACAGCTGAGGCCCACGCCGCCACCTGTGACCTTTCTCACCCACGCACCCCTCAGGCAACCGTGGTGCTGGCCCGCTGGTCACCCCAGGAGCTCGAATACCTGGTCCTGTCGGACTCGGCCCTGCTGGTCGCATCCCCGGCGGGCGAGGTGACCGCCGTACTGGACGACCGGCTGTCCCGCCTCCCCCGCTCCGCTCTCGCGACGGACGCCCTGATCGACACCACGCTCCGTAACAAGGAGGGCGGCTTCTTCACGGCCGCCGCCGATCCGTCGGTCGCGGCACGGGCGGTGACGGGGTCACTCCCCCGCACCGACGTCCGCGCCCTCGCCGCCCTGACGGACGGGGCGACGCGGTGGGTGGACAAGTTCGACCGGGGCGACTGGGCGGACTGCTTCGCTCTCGTACGGAAGGAGGGGCCGGCGGAGCTGGTCACCCGGGTACGGGCGCTGGAGCGGGCCGACGCGGAGGAGCGGACGTATCTGCGGCGGAGCAAGACGCACGACGACGCGACGGTCGTGTACGTCGAGCTCTGACCGGCCGCCACGTCGGTGTCACTTCTCCATGACGCCGTTCAACTGGTGGATCAGGCGGGCCAGTTCGGCCACCTCCCGGCGGTCCCAGTGGGAGAGCTGGGTGACATAGCGGGCCCGCCGGGCCTCGCGGACGTGGGTGACCCGGCGGCTGCCCTCGTCGGTGAGGTCGACCAGCCAGGCCCGGCCGTCCGCCGGGTCCGGCTCGCGGGCGATCAGGCCCAGGTCCTCCAGGGCGCGCAGCTGGCGGGACATCGTGGCCTTGCCGACGCCGATGTAGGCGGCCAGCTCCGTGGCCCGCTGCCGGCCGGACTCGTCCAGCCGGACCAGCAGGCCGTACGCGGCGGACTCCAGGTCGGGGTGGACCTCGCGGGCCATCTCGCCCTGGTTGGCCCGGGCCCGGCGGAAGAGGAACGTCAACTCGCGCTCCAGGGACAGGTATTCGTGATCCACGGCAAGTCCGTCGGCGCCCACGGAAAGCGCACCGCCGTTCCTGTCCTCGCCCTTGTGCACGTCAGCACCCATTGGTCCGCTTTCCCGATCGTGAAAGTTTCCGCCAAACACCGTCATCGCCGCAGCTCCGCCAGTATTTCGCAGGGCTAGACCAACGGCATCGTCCGGACCCCCTTCCCACGCGGTCTTCTCGGTGCGTAGCTTCCTTACCAGGCACTGACTGGCATGGCCACGCCAACATCAACTCCCTCTCCCTCCACTCCCCCACCGCGCTCCACCGCGCCCTCGGAGGCACGCCATGCCCGCGCACAGACCCCGAACGCCACGCCTGCGGCACCTCACCCTCGCTTTCGCCCTCTCCGGCATCCTGCTGGCGACCCTCTCCCACCCGGCCGGCGCCGCCACGGTCCCGGCCCGCGGCTCCGCGTACCTCGGCATCGGCGTTCTGGCGCACGACGGCCAGGACGGCACCCCGACCGGCGGTGACGCCACCCAGACGGAGGGCGTCGACGTCAGCGGCTACCAGGGCAACGTCGCCTGGTCGACCCTGTGGAGCAGCGGGGTCAAGTGGGCCTACACGAAGGCCACCGAGGGGACGTACTACACGAACCCCTACTTCACCCAGCAGTACAACGGCGCCTACGGCGTCGGCATGATCCGTGGCGCGTACCACTTCGCGACCCCGGACACCACGAGCGGTGCCACCCAGGCCAACTACTTCGTCGACCACGGCGGCGGCTGGTCCAAGGACGGCCGTACCCTCCCGGGCGTCCTCGACATCGAGTGGAACCCGTACGGCGCGTCCTGCTACGGCAAGTCGGCGGCGGCGATGGTCAGTTGGATCGCCGACTTCCTGTCCACGTACAAGTCCCGCACCGGCCGTGACGCCGTGATCTACACCGCCACGAGTTGGTGGTCCGACTGCACGGGCAACTCCGGCGCCTTCGCGTCCGCCGACCCGCTGTGGATCGCGCGGTACGCGTCGGACCCGGGGACGCTGCCGGCCGGGTGGTCGTTCTACACGATGTGGCAGTACACGTCGTCCGGGCCGACGGTCGGCGACCACGACAAGTTCAACGGGGCCCTCGACAGGGTCGTGGCGCTCGCCAACGGCTGACGGGCGATCTGCGGGACGTACAACGACGAAGGCCCGGACCCCCCTTGAAGGGACCCGGGCCTTCGCCCATTCATCCGGTGCCCGCGGGCGGAGCCCGCTGATGGACACAGTCGTCACGCCGCCACCGGAACCTCCGACGTCGCGCCGTTCGTGGCCGGCGACAGCGCCAGCTCCAGGACCTGGCGGACGTCCGTCACCGCGTGGACATCGAGCTTGTCCAGGACCTCGGCCGGGACGTCGTCCAGGTCGGGCTCGTTGCGCTTCGGGATGATCACGGTGGTGACCCCGGCCTGGTGCGCGGCGAGCAGCTTCTGCTTCACGCCGCCGATCGGGAGGACCCGACCGGTCAGGGAGACCTCACCGGTCATCGCCACGTCCGTGCGGACCAGGCGGCCGCTGAGCAGCGACGCCAGGGCCGTCGTCATCGTGACGCCCGCGCTCGGGCCGTCCTTCGGCACCGAACCCGCCGGGAAGTGGATGTGCACGCCCCGGTCCTTCAAGTCGCCCACGGGCAGCTCCAGTTCGGCGCCGTGCGAGCGGAGGAAGGACAGGGCGATCTGCGCGCTCTCCTTCATCACGTCACCGAGCTGACCGGTCAGGGTCAGACCCGCCGCGCCCGTCTCCGGGTCGGCCAGCGACGCCTCGACGTAGAGGACGTCACCACCCGCGCCGGTGACCGCGAGTCCGGTGGCGACACCGGGTACGGCCGTGCGGCGCTCCGCCGGGTCCTGGGCGGACTCGGGCACGTGGTGCGGCCGTCCGATCAGACCGCGCAGGTCGGCGTCGGTCACCGTGAACGGCAGCTCGCGCCGGCCCAGCTCGTGCTGGGCCGCGATCTTGCGCAGCAGCCGGGCGACGGACCGCTCCAGGGTGCGGACACCGGCCTCACGGGTGTACTCGCCGGCGAGCTTGCGCAGCGCGCTCTCGTCGATGACGACCTCGTCGTCCTTGAGCCCCGCCCGCTCCAGCTGGCGCGGGAGCAGGTGGTCACGGGCGATGACGACCTTCTCGTCCTCGGTGTAACCGTCGAGCCGGACCAGTTCCATCCGGTCGAGCAGCGCCTCCGGGATGGCCTCCAGGACGTTCGCCGTCGCGAGGAACACGACGTCGGACAGGTCGAGTTCGACCTCCAGGTAGTGGTCGCGGAAGGTGTGGTTCTGCGCGGGGTCGAGCACTTCGAGGAGCGCCGCCGCCGGGTCGCCCCGGTAGTCGGACCCCACCTTGTCGATCTCGTCCAGCAGGACCACCGGGTTCATGGACCCGGCCTCCTTGATGGCGCGGACGATACGACCGGGCAGCGCACCGACGTACGTGCGCCGGTGTCCACGGACCTCGGCCTCGTCCCGAACCCCACCCAGCGCGACCCGGACGAACTTCCGCCCCATCGCGTGCGCGACGGACTCACCGAGCGAGGTCTTGCCGACACCGGGCGGACCGACGAGGGCGAGCACGGCACCACCGCGCCGACCCCCGACAACTCCCAGGCCCCGCTCCGCGCGCCGCTTGCGCACGGCCAGGTACTCGGTGATGCGCTCCTTCACGTCGTCCAGACCGGCGTGCTCGGCGTCGAGGATCGCTTTGGCGCCCTGGATGTCGTACTCGTCCTGAGTCCGTTCGTTCCACGGCAGTTCAAGAACCGTGTCCAGCCAGGTACGAATCCACGACCCCTCGGGCGACTGGTCGGAGGACCGCTCCAGCTTCTCGACCTCCTTGAGCGCGGCCTCGCGGACCTTCTCGGGGAGATCGGCGGCCTCGACACGGGTCCGGTAGTCGTCGGACTCCTCACCCTCGGTCGAATCGCCGTTCAGCTCGCGCAGTTCCTTGCGGACGGCTTCGAGCTGGCGGCGGAGCAGGAACTCGCGCTGCTGCTTGTCGACGCCTTCCTGCACGTCCTTGGCGATGGTCTCGGCGACATCCTGCTCGGCGAGGTGGTCGCGCAGGTGCTGGGTGGCGAGCTTGAGCCGGGCCACCGGCTCGGCGGTCTCCAGCAGCTCGATCTTCTGGTCGGTGGTCAGGAAGGGCGAGTAACCGGAATTGTCGGCGAGCGTAGACACGTCATCAATGGCCTGCACTCGGTCGACGACCTGCCAGGCCCCCCGCTTGCGCAGCCACGCGGTGGCCAGCGCCTTGTATTCCTTCACCAGCTCGGTGACCGAGCCGGGCAACGGTTCGGTCAGGCTCTCGTCGAGAGCGGTGCCCTCGACCCAGAGCGCGGCACCCGGGCCGGTGGTCCCGGCCCCGATCTGCACGCGGCTACGGCCGCGGATCAGCGCGCCCGGGTCGCCGTCGGCCAGCCGGCCGACCTGCTCGATGGTGCCGAGCACACCCGTGCTCGCGTATGTCCCGTCGATGCGTGGCACCAGCAGGACCCTGGGCTTTCCGGACTCGGACCGCGCGGCGGCCTGGGCGGCCTCCACAGCGGCGCGTACATCGGTGTCGTTCAGGTCCAGCGGAACCACCATTCCGGGCAGCACGACCTCGTCGTCGAGCGGCAGCACGGGCAGGGTGAGCGGTGTGGACGTCGAAGCCATGATCTCCCCTTAGGCAGTCAAGTTGAGCTATGCCGACTCAATGCCTGGGCGTCTCCGATTGTTCCCCACCTGTTGTTCGCCGTGAGCGATCAGCGGCAGTGCGCCGGGCTCTGTGCAGGTCAACACGGAAATGGGGCGAGGGCTTCCCGGGAGACGGAGTGTTCCGACAGGGCGGTCGAGGTGTTCCGACAGGGCGATCAGGGCTCGACGGTCGATGTCAGTGGCGCCTGCCAGGATGCCCGGACACCACAGACGCCACCACGATCAGGAGAGACACATGGGCACCTGAGGCGTCGGCCCCTTCGACAACGACACCGCGGCGGACTGGTGCTGCGACCTCGACGACGCCTCACCGGACGCGCGTCAGGGCTTGGTCCGCGACACACTCGCGCGAGCGGCCGACACCATCGATTGCCTTGACGCGCGCGTCGCCGACGAAGCCATCGCGGCAGCAGCCCTGGTCGCCGCACGATGCCCAGGCGGCGAGCCCGCCCACCCCCACTACGGACCGGACGAGCCGCTCCCTGACCTCACCGGTCTACGCACCCTCGCCCTCCAGGCTCTCGACCGCGTCATGACCGAGCCGTCCGAACTCCTGGAACTCTGGGCCGAACCGGACGGCGACCCCTGGCACACATCCATCAACCGACTCCGCAGCACACTCACGCGCCAACCGCCGGGAGAACAGCTCCGCCTGAGCTGAACCCCCGCCGACAGCGCAACCGCCCGTTCCCCCTCCGGAGGTACATATGAGCTGGGACGTTCTTCTCCTCCACCTGCCCGACGACATCACCTCGGCGCAGGACATACCCGACGACTACGCCCCGCGCCCACTCGGCCGACTGCACGAAGTCCTCGCGACCGTGAGCCGGGCCGAGCCCGAAGCCGACCTCTCGGATCCCACCTGGGGCGACCTCACCGGACCCACCTGGTCCATCGAACTCAACATCGGCTCGGAAGATCCCGTGGACTCGATCATGTTGCACATCCGCGGCTCCGGCGACGACGTGCTCGCCTCCGTCTTCCGTCTCGCGGACGCCTTCGGCTGCAAGGTGCTGGACTGCCCCTCAGGAGACCTGATCACTCCGGAAGGACCCTCGGGCTGGCACGCCTTCCAGGAGTTCCGCGGCCGCGTGGTCGGGGGAGGGTGAGACGGGAAAGTGCGACACTTATGGCCAAAGTGTCACACTTTTTCGGAGAGGGTGTCCCGGGGGGGGCGGCGACCGCCCTCACGCCGCCACGCGGCCCGATGCATCCGGCAGCAACTCGAACCACACGACCTTCCCCTGCGCAGGCCCGATCGCGAAGCTCCCCCAGGCATCGGCACAGAGCTCCACGAGGGCGAGACCACGACCGCCTTCCGCGTACGGCTCCGGGCAGCCCGTCGGATGCGGAGGCAGCAAGCCCGCGTCCCAGACACTGGCCCGCAGCCGCTTGTCCGCCCACTTGAGGCTCAGGGAGGCGGGGCCGGGCGCGTGACACCAGGCGTTGGTGAGCAGTTCGGAGGTCAACAGGACGGCGATATCGGCGAGTTCGGGGAGGGCGTGCCGGGCGAGGACCGAGCGGGCGATGGCGGGAGCGAGGGGGTCGTACGGGACGCGGAGGGTGTAGCGCCACTCGGAAGGGGGTTCGGGCTGGCGTTCGTCCATGGCAACTCCTGGGCGACGGAAGGAGGTTGGCGGCCTGCGATCGGCCAGGCACTCACCGTAGGACAGGGTGGAAACATCTGCTACTGATTCGCGCTATTTATCGTGCAAGTAGACCCGATCGTGTGGCGCAGGCAAGACTGTCGCCCATGCCACCAAGGACATCACCGACGTTGCGACAGCTGCGCCTGGGAACCGAACTGCGGCGCATGCGAGAGCAGTCGGGACTCGCCATCAATGACGCAGCCACCGCGCTCGGCGTGAGCCGCACGCACATCACCAACGTGGAGCTGGCCCGCTTCGGAGTGAGCGAGCAACGGGTGCGCACCCTCGCCTCGATCTACGACACACCGGACCAGGCCTACGTTGATGCGCTGGTGGGCATGACCCAGGACCGCAAGCCCGGTTGGTGGGAGGAATACCGGGGGTTCATCGGTACAGGAGCAGTCGACCTCGCCGAGCTGGAGTTCCACGCGACGGGTCTGCACGTGTTCGCCGCCATGCATGTGCCCGGCCTGCTCCAGACCGAGGAGTACGCCCGTGCCGTACTCGCGGAGAGGGTGCCCGTCTGGCCGGGCCCCGAGCTTCGCCGCCGGCTCTCGCACCGTATGAAGCGCCGCGACATCCTGGACCGAGAGACTCCGGTCTCGTGCACGTTTGTCGTCCATGAGGCCGCACTTCGGCTGTGCTTCGGCGGCCAGGACGTCATGCGTGCGCAGCTCAAGGAACTGGTCGAGTCGTCACGCCGCCGAAACATCACCGTACGGGTCATCCTCTTCAGCTCCGGCGGCTTCCCGGTACCGGGGCTGACCGTGTCGTACACGTCCGGCCCGGTGCCCCAACTCGACACGGTGCAGCTCGACACCTCGATCGCCACGGAATTCCTCGATGCGCCCACTCAGTTGTCGAACTACCGTGTGCTCATGGAGCGCATCACCAAGGCCGCGCTTCCCAAGAAGGAGTCACGTGAGTTCATCCACTCCCTCGTACAGAGCGCCTGAAGGGGGAAACGTGTCCCAGCTCCTCTGGCAGAGGTCGTCCTACTCCGGCTCGGGGGACAACAACTGCGTCGAACTCGCGGCGTCGGACACCACTCTCGCCCTCCGCGAAAGCGACGCCCCCACCGTCGTACTCAACGCCCACCGCCCCCAACTCGCCGCCCTTCTAAGGCACATCAGGACCACCACACCCCGCCGATAATCAGTTGCCCCGGCTCGCACACCTCCCCGTACCGTCTCCCCGTGACAGAGCCGGAAACAGAGACACAGACCCTCCTCGCCGCCTACGACGAGCAGATGCGCGGCACCCCGCCCATTCCGCCCGCCGGAGTGACGTACGAGAAGGACGGGCCGCTGCTGCGGACCGTCGGACAGTTCCGGGGGTTCGTGAGCGGGCCGCGCGACCTGGGGGTGCAGGGGCGGGAACTGGACGAACTGATCGTGCGGCAGCGGGACTTCTTCGCGGCGCGCGGGGAGAGCGTGGAGTGGAAGACCCGCTCCCACGACGTGCCCGCCGACCTCACCGACCGACTGCGGGCGGCGGGGTTCGTGCCCGAGGAACAGGAGACCGTGCTGATCGGGCCGGCCGAGGAGATGGCCGTACGAGAGCCGGTACTGCCGGAGGGGGTCACGATCCGCCGGGTCACCGCCCGGGCGGACCTGCGGCGGATCGGCGCCCTGCAGTCGGCCATCTGGGACATGGACCTGAACTGGCTGGCCGCCGACCTGCTGGGCCGGATCGCCGCCGCTCCGGACGAGATGGCCGTCTACGCCGTCGAGGCGGAGGGCGAGATGGTCTCCGCGGCCTGGCTCGCCTTCCGGCCGGGGACGGAGTTCGCCAACCTGCTGGGCGGCTCGACGGTCGCCGAGTGGCGCGGCAAGGGCATCTACCGCGCCCTCGTCGCCACCCGAGCCGCCCTCGCCGCCGCCCGCGGAGTCCCGTACCTGCACGTGGACGCCTCGGACGACAGCGCACCCATCCTGCGTCGGCTGGGCTTCCGGGCGATCACTACGACCACGCCGTACGTGTGGTCCTCGGAGCAACCGAAGAAACCGAAGTAACCGAAGCAACCGGATCAGGAGTGCGTGCGACCCGCGTAGCAACTCCTCGTCCACCGAGGCCTGTTGGTCCACCGCCTGGTTGAACGCGGCCCGGCATGCAGGGAGTCAGACCCGCGCAACCTCAACCCGAGGCACCCCAGCCGTCCCAGCCACCCGTGCCGCCCCTGCCACCTGTCCGGCCCGCGCCCAACGCCGTATCAGCGGCCAGGTCGCGACGCCTATCGAGAGCGAGATCAGATGGCCCCAGTTCGTCATGGGGTCGGTGAACGCGATCAGGTCCTGGACCAGTGTCCAGCCGAACAGGGCGATCAGCGGCAGGCCGAGCCACGGACGCAGCAGGCCGGCCAGCGCTCCTATGCTCGTGGCGACGCCGAAGCTGATGCCGTAGTCGAGGCGGTGGAGTGAGCTGTCGGGCAGGTGGCCCGCCAACACCGCGATTCCCACGGTCCCTTCGGTCGCGAGCGTGGCCACGATGTGGCCGAACAGGAAGACCCCGGCGGTCCGCACCCCGCCGATCCGCCGTTCCAGCGCGGTCAGCACGAGCAGGAAGAGGAACGCGTACGGCGACACCATCCCGCCCACGATCCACAGCGCGCTGGCGACCAGCACGAGGAACGGGTCGCGGAGCAGGTGGGTGACATCTGTGCTGGACGCCTGGTGCAACTGGCCCACGAGCGTGGGACCGGCGTACTGCGCGACGAGCGAGGTGACGACGAGCAGCATCCCGTAGCAGAAGGTGAACGGCGTCCCGGTGGGCGTGGGCAGCAGTCGCCAGGGGCGGAGGCGGCTCAGCGCGGCCGGGGCGGCGGCGAACCGGGGCAGCGGAGGAACGGCGGGGGTGGACGCCGAGACGGACACCGCCGCCGGGCCCGGGACGGTCGCGGCCACCAGGACCGAAGCCGGAGCCGAAGCCGGAACGGACAGCCCCAACTCCCCAGCCGCTTCCAGGACTTCCAGCGCTTCCCGCTGTCTCGGCATCGCGTCCAGCAGCCCGGAGTCCAGGGCCGAAGCCGACCCGGATTCCTCGGCCAGGGGCCCGCCCGGAGGCGTGGCCGAGGCCTGGGTGTCGGCCGTCGCGATCCGTTCCACGGTGAGGCGCTCCTTCCGGTTCGGCCCCACCCTTCGCCGTCCCACCTGCCGCTGTCTATGACCGACGCCACGCGAGAGCCGATTCACAGCAACCTGAAAGCCTTCTCACGCGTCCGCCGGTACCTTGCGCCCGGACGAGTCCGCCCAGGGTTAATTCGGCTGCCCGATCCGGTGAAACTGCCAGGATGGGTTGCATGACCACCGCGTACGACACCGCCGCGTACGACCCTCCCTCGTACGACAGTCCCGTTGTCCTGGACCGTCGCGAGGGCCCCTACGGCGAGGTGGTGCTGCGCCGGCACGGGGAGTTGCTCCAGATCATCGCCAACGGGTGCTTCCTGATGGACACCTCGGACGGGCGGTCGGAACGACTGCTGGTCGACGCCGCGTACGACGCGCTCGACGGGCGCCCCGAACCTGCCGTGCTGCCGGACGTGTTGATCGGCGGACTCGGCGTCGGGTTCTCGCTCGCGCATGCCGCCGCCGACCGCCGTTGGGGCCGGATCACGGTCGTGGAGCGGGAGCCCGCGATCGTCGAATGGCACCGTTCAGGACCGCTGTCGGCCCTCTCCGCGGCCGCTCTCGCCGATCCGCGGACCGCAATTGTGAAAACGGATCTAGTCGCATTCGTCAATGAGACTTGCGCCACTTTTGACGCGCTCTGCCTCGACATCGACAACGGTCCCGGCTGGACCGTCACCGAGGGCAACGACAGCCTCTACTCACCGGCCGGACTGGCAAGCTGCGCAAGGGTGTTGAGACCGGGCGGGGTACTCGCCGTATGGTCGGCGCAGCCCTCTCCGGAATTTGAGCAGACCTTATGGAATGCCGGGTTCCAACAGGTGCGTACCGAAGAGATCCCCGTTGCCCGAGGCGTTCCCGACGTCGTGCACCTCGCTGTACGACCTGGATAGCAAAGGCGCCGTCACTCCCCGTACTCTGCTTCCCTGACGCAGATCATTCAAGCGTCAAGCGCAGTCATGGGATCACCCCACTGGTTCCGGAAAGCACACTTCAGGGGCGGGCGATGGAGCAGACACACACCTCCCACAACGGTACGGCCACGGCCACGCCGGGCGCACAGCGCCGGGTGCTGGTGGTCGAGGACGACCCGACGATCGTCGACGCCATCGCGGCCCGATTGCGCGCCGAGGGATTCCTCGTACAGACCGCGGGCGACGGGCCTTCGGCCGTCGACACCGCCGAGGCCTGGCAGCCCGATCTGCTGATCCTCGACATCATGCTGCCCGGCTTCGACGGACTGGAGGTCTGCCGCCGTGTGCAGGCCGCCCGCCCGGTGCCGGTGCTGATGCTCACCGCGCGCGACGACGAGACCGACATGCTGGTCGGGCTCGGGGTCGGCGCCGACGACTACATGACCAAGCCGTTCTCGATGCGGGAGCTGGCGGCGCGGGTGCACGTCCTGCTGCGCCGCGTGGAGCGTGCCGTGGTGGCCGCGTCCACCCCGCGCTCGGGCATCCTGCGGCTCGGCGAGCTGGAGATCGACCACGCGCAGCGCCGGGTACGGGTGCGCAGCGAGGACGTCCATCTCACGCCCACCGAGTTCGACCTGCTGGTGTGCCTGGCGAACACCCCGCGTGCCGTGCTCTCGCGCGAGCAGCTGCTCGCCGAGGTGTGGGACTGGGCGGACGCCTCCGGCACCCGCACCGTCGACAGCCACATCAAGGCGCTGCGCCGGAAGATCGGCGCCGAGCGGATCCGCACGGTGCACGGCGTCGGCTACGCGCTGGAGACACCGACGCCATGAGCGACGGGCCGACGTCACGGAGGAGCCCCGGGGAGCCCTGGGGCGGCGTACGCCCGTTCTCGATCAAGACCAAGCTGGGTGCTCTGGTCGTCATCGCGGTGCTCATCACCACCGGGCTGATGATGATCGCCATGCGCACGGCGACGGAGCTGCGCTTCATCACGGTCTTCTCGATGATCGCCACACTGCTGATAACGCAGTTCGTGGCCCATTCGCTCACCGCGCCGCTGGACGAGATGAACACGGTGGCCCGGTCCATCTCGCGCGGTGACTACACCCGCCGGGTGCGCGAGAACCGCCGCGACGAACTGGGCGACCTGGCCGAGACGATCAACGTCATGGCCGACGAGCTGGAGGCCCAGGAGCGCCAGCGCAAGGAACTCGTCGCGAACGTCTCGCACGAGCTGCGCACTCCCATCGCGGGCCTGCGCGCCGTACTGGAGAACGTCGTCGACGGCGTCTCGGCCGCCGATCCGGAGACCATGCGGACGGCGCTGAAGCAGACGGAGCGCCTGGGACGGCTCGTCGAGACGCTCCTCGACCTCTCCCGCCTGGACAACGGCGTCGTACCGCTGAAGACCCGCCGCTTCGAGGTGTGGCCGTATCTCTCGGGTGTGCTGAAGGAGGCCAACATGGTCGCCTCCGCGCGCGCGGGCATCGCGTCGGGTTCGGGGAGTCACACGCGGACGGACGTCCATCTGCACCTGGACGTGTCCCCGCCGGAGCTGACCGCGCTCGCGGACCCGGAGCGCATCCACCAGGTCGTCGCCAACCTGATCGACAACGCGGTCAAGCACAGCCCCGCGCACGGCCGGGTGACGGTGAAGGCGCGGCGCGGGTCGCTGCCGGAGTCGCTGGAGCTGGAGGTCCTGGACGAGGGACCCGGCATCCCGGAGGCGGAGTGGGCGCACATCTTCGAGCGGTTCAACCGGGGAGCGGTGAGCTCACCGCACGGACCCGGCAGCGACGGCGGTACGGGCCTCGGTCTGGCGATCGCCCGCTGGGCGGTGGATCTGCACGGCGGCCGGATCGGTGTGGCCGAATCCGACCGTGGCTGCAGGATTATCGTCACCCTCCCGGGACTGTCTTCCGTGCCAAGTTGACGTAAAGTTCGACCCGGAGCCCCAAGATCCACGACGGTCCGCGCTGACGGACACGTGTGATCAGGCACAGACCCGCGCCGTCGGCGCGTCCGGCCCGCATCGACGCGTCCCTTCTGTAGCGGAACCACGCTTGTTTCCCGCCATTTCAGTGCTCGAAACACACTTTCCGATGTGACTTACGCGACGATGGACCGGCCCGACCTGACCTTGGCCGTCATGGGGGCGTAGCCTTAATTCCCGCTGTCCATCACCTTGTGAAGCGGAAGAGGGCGGTTGCCGCCGTGTCGTCACAGTCCCCCAGTAACTCGACCATCTCGACCGAGTCCGACCAAGCCGCGGGTAAGAATCCCGCGGCGGCGTTCGGGCCCAACGAGTGGCTCGTCGACGAGATCTATCAGCAGTACCTCCAGGATCCGAACTCGGTTGACCGAGCCTGGTGGGACTTCTTCGCCGACTACAAGCCGGGCGCGGCTGCCGCCCCGACCTCGACTTCGGCGGGTACTGCGGCCGCGGGGGCCGTAGGAACCACCCCGGCCCAGGCGGCACCCGCCGCCCCGGCGCCGGCCCCGGCCGCTCCTGCTGCGCCCGCCGCGCCCACCGCTCCGGCGGTTCCCGCGCCGGCGCCCGCAGCCGCCGCTCCGGCGCCGGTGAAGGCCGTAGCCCCGGCTCCGGCCCCCGCGAAGCCCGCCGCGGCCGTAAAGCCGAAGGCGGAGCCCGCGACGGAGGCCGTCGGTGGTCCCGAGTACGTGACGCTGCGCGGCCCCGCCGCCGCGGTCGCGAAGAACATGAACGCTTCGGTCGAGGTGCCCACGGCGACGTCCGTGCGCGCGGTCCCGGTCAAGCTGCTCTTCGACAACCGCATCGTCATCAACAACCACCTGAAGCGTGCCCGGGGCGGGAAGATCTCCTTCACCCACCTCATCGGCTACGCGATGGTGCAGGCCATCAAGGCCATGCCGTCGATGAACTACTCCTTCGTGGAGAAGGACGGCAAGCCGACCCTGGTCAAGCCGGAGCACGTCAACTTCGGTCTCGCCATCGACCTGGTGAAGCCCAACGGCGACCGCCAGCTCGTCGTCGCCGGCATCAAGAAGGCCGAGACGCTGAACTTCTTCGAGTTCTGGCAGGCCTACGAGGACATCGTCCGCCGCGCCCGCGACGGCAAGCTGACGATGGACGACTTCACCGGCGTCACGGTCTCCCTGACCAACCCCGGCGGCCTCGGCACGGTCCACTCGGTGCCGCGTCTGATGCCCGGTCAGTCGGTCATCATGGGCGTCGGCTCCATGGACTACCCGGCGGAGTTCCAGGGCACGTCCCAGGACACCCTGAACAAGCTCGGCATCTCGAAGGTCATGACGCTCACGTCGACCTACGACCACCGGGTCATCCAGGGCGCCGCCTCCGGCGAGTTCCTGCGGATCGTCGCGAACCTCCTGCTCGGCGAGAGCGGCTTCTACGACGAGATCTTCGAGGCGCTGCGCATCCCGTACGAGCCGGTCCGCTGGCTCAAGGACATCGACGCGTCGCACGACAACGACGTGACGAAGGCCGCCCGCGTCTTCGAGCTGATCCACTCCTACCGGGTCCGCGGCCACGTCATGGCCGACACCGACCCGCTGGAGTACCGCCAGCGCAAGCACCCCGACCTGGACATCACCGAGCACGGCCTCACCCTGTGGGACCTGGAGCGGGAGTTCGCGGTCGGCGGCTTCGCCGGCAAGTCCCTGATGAAGCTGCGCGACATCCTGGGCGTGCTGCGCGACTCGTACTGCCGCACCACCGGCATCGAGTTCATGCACATCCAGGACCCGAAGCAGCGCAAGTGGATCCAGGACCGCATCGAGCGCTCGCACTCCAAGCCGGAGCGCGAGGAGCAGCTGCGCATCCTGCGCCGGCTGAACGCGGCGGAGGCCTTCGAGACCTTCCTGCAGACGAAGTACGTCGGCCAGAAGCGCTTCTCCCTGGAGGGCGGCGAGTCCGTCATCCCGCTGCTCGACGCGGTCATCGACAGCGCGGCCGAGTCGCGCCTCGACGAGGTCGTCATCGGCATGGCCCACCGAGGCCGCCTCAACGTTCTCGCGAACATCGTCGGCAAGTCGTACGCCCAGATCTTCCGCGAGTTCGAGGGCAACCTCGACCCGAAGTCGATGCACGGCTCCGGCGACGTGAAGTACCACCTGGGCGCCCAGGGCACCTTCACCGGCCTGGACGGCGAGCAGATCAAGGTCACGCTCGCGGCGAACCCGTCCCACCTGGAGACGGTCGACCCGATCATCGAGGGCATCGTCCGCGCCCGCCAGGACATCATCAACAAGGGCGGCACGGACTTCACGGTCCTCCCGCTCGCCCTGCACGGTGACGCGGCCTTCGCGGGCCAGGGCGTGGTGGCCGAGACGCTCAACATGTCCCAGCTGCGCGGTTACCGCACCGGCGGCACGATCCACATCGTCATCAACAACCAGGTCGGCTTCACCGCCGCCCCGGAGTCCTCGCGTTCGTCGATGTACGCGACGGACGTGGCGAGGATGATCGAGGCCCCGATCTTCCACGTGAACGGCGACGACCCGGAGGCCGTGGTCCGTGTGGCCCGCCTGGCCTTCGAGTTCCGTCAGGCGTTCAACAAGGACGTGGTGATCGACCTCATCTGCTACCGCCGCCGCGGTCACAACGAGTCGGACAACCCGGCCTTCACCCAGCCCCTGATGTACGACCTGATCGACAAGAAGCGCTCGGTGCGCAAGCTCTACACCGAGTCCCTCATCGGTCGCGGCGACATCACCCTTGAGGAAGCCGAACAGGCTCTCCAGGACTACCAGGGCCAGCTGGAGAAGGTCTTCACCGAGGTCCGCGAGGCCACCGCCCAGCCGGGCGCCGCCCCGATGTCGGACCCGCAGGCCGAGTTCCCGGTCGCGGTCAGCACCGCGATCTCCTCGGAGGTCGTGAAGCGGATCGCCGAGTCCCAGGTCAACATCCCCGACCAGTTCCACGTCCACCCGCGTCTGCTGCCGCAGTTGCAGCGCCGGGCGACGATGGTCGAGGACGGCACGATCGACTGGGGTATGGGCGAGACGCTCGCGATCGGTTCGCTGCTGCTGGAGGGCACCCCGGTCAGGCTGTCCGGTCAGGACTCCCGCCGCGGTACGTTCGGCCAGCGCCACGCGGTCCTCATCGACCGTCAGACGGGCGAGGACTACACCCCGCTCCAGTACCTCTCCGAGGAGCAGGCGCGCTACAACGTCTACGACTCGCTCCTCTCCGAGTACGCGGTCATGGGCTTCGAGTACGGCTACTCGCTGGCCCGCCCCGACGCGCTCGTGATGTGGGAGGCGCAGTTCGGCGACTTCGTCAACGGCGCGCAGACGGTGGTCGACGAGTACATCTCGGCGGCGGAGCAGAAGTGGGGCCAGACGTCCGGCGTCACGCTCCTGCTCCCCCACGGCTACGAGGGCCAGGGCCCGGATCACTCCTCCGCGAGGGTCGAGCGCTTCCTCCAGCTCTGCGCCCAGAACAACATGACGGTCGCGATGCCGACGCTCCCGTCGAACTACTTCCACCTCCTGCGGTGGCAGGTGCACAACCCGCACCACAAGCCGCTGGTGGTCTTCACCCCGAAGTCGATGCTGCGCCTCAAGGCCGCCGCGTCGAAGACGGAGGAGTTCACGTCGGGCCAGTTCCGCCCGGTCATCGGCGACGACACCGTGACGGACCCGGCGGCCGTCCGCAAGGTCGTCTTCGTCGCCGGCAAGCTGTACTACGACCTGGAGGCCGAGCGCGCCAAGCGCGGCACCACGGACGTGGCGATCATCCGCGTCGAGCGTCTGTACCCGCTGCCGGGTGCGGAGCTCCAGGCGGAGGTCAACAAGTACCCGAACGTCGAGAAGTACCTGTGGGCCCAGGAGGAGGCGGCCAACCAGGGCGCCTGGCCGTTCATCGCCCTCAACCTGATCGACCACCTGGACCTGGCGGTCGGCGCGGATGTTCCTCACGGGGAGCGGCTGCGGCGGATCTCGCGCCCGCACTCGTCGTCTCCGGCGGTGGGGTCGGCGAAGCGGCATCAGGCTGAGCAGGAGCAGTTGGTGCGGGAGGTGTTCGAGGCTTAGGTCTCGACGGCTTGGTCTTACGTTGGGTGGGCTCGGCTCCGAGTTGTAGTTGCTCGGGGCGGGCCCATCGGCGTATCTGCGTCCGAGTCAGAAGTCGGGGGGCGGATCGCAGAAGACGGCGAGATGACGGGCCCAAGCGGCCTCCGGTGCACGGCGGGTGGCGCTGTATGCCCTCAAGTAGCCGACCTGCGCGACGAGTTCACGAGCGGTGCCGACCCGCCGCAGCAGGTCCTCGGCCCGCTCGTAGAAGTCGGCGCAGTCGGCGTGGGTCGCGGCCCGACTCCACAGCATGAGGGGGAAGCTCAGGGACTTGGCCAGGTCGAGGCCGGTGGTCGGCGTGGTCGCGTCGGCGTGCCGGCACAGGAGCGGTACCGAGTTGAGGGACGTCTGCGCCCAGTCGACGCCGCCTGCCCCGTGGAGCCGAAGGCCCTTCAGCGGGCCTCTGGACACCACGCCCCAACGCCGCCGCCATGCCTGAAGCGAACGGTCCTTGCCGTCCTGGCTTCGTACGAAGACGTTCCGCTCCCATCCGAGGGTGGCCGCGTCCGGGAGCCGCCAGTTCTCCACGGGGAGGTCCCACAGCAGCTCGCTCGGCAGGGAGAACTGGACGGATGCCACGGCGCCGGGCGTCTCGGCCTCCGACAGCGCCTCCACGAGATGCCTGTGCAGCCGCTCCGGCAGGTCTTCGGCCCGCCCGCCCGACATGTCCTCCTCCAGGCCCACCACCCCGTTGCCCCGCACCAGGACAAGGCTCCAGCCGTAGGCCTCGGGGCCGGTGCGCTCGATCTCCACGCGCACAACTGGTCCGATCCGGGTGAAGTCCGTGTCCACGCGGCTGAAGGCGGCGCCGACATCCTGCCCGCCCTCACCCGTGAGGCGCTGGCGGGCGGAGTCGGTCCAGTTCCGCAGCGCGGCGAGGGCGGGGGCCTGGGCCGGGCCGCTGCGGGTGACCAGGTGGGCCCAGACACGTGCGGCGTACAGGAGCAGGCGCTCGTCGGTGGCGAAACGGTTCAGGAATCCGGCGCCGTCCCGCCAGTGGCGTGGGGGAACGTCAGGCCGTTCTCGTGGCCCGAGCAGTTCCAGCACCATCTTCGGCTCGGTGGGCGGCTCCAACTCGGCGAGCAGACCGTAGAGTTCGGTCCGCTCGTCGGGCGGGAGAGCCTGGGTCGGTGTGTCGGTCAGCCCGAGTTGAACGCCGGTCCAGGTCATGTGGGAACCCCGTTCGGCGAACCGCTCGGCGTGGTGCCGGTCATGTGCCCGTACGAGCCCGTGCCACAACTCGGCGCCCGTGGGGCCCTCTTCGCACAGCGCTCTCAGCGCCTCGATGCGGACGGCCTCTCCCCTCCCGCCGCCGTCAGCCCGCCGGGACTTGATGACACCGATGACGGAGCCGTGGTGTCCGTCGATGACGGGACCGCCCGCGCTCCCCAGGGGGATCAGGTCGCCGTCCAACAGGAAGGTGTCCCGGTTCAGTCGTCCGGAGACCGCGGCTGCCGTGGCGACCACCCGGGGCGCGTCCAGGGGCCCTTCCGCGCCGTACAGCGTCGCCGGTCCGTTGTGAGCGATCTGACTGTCGGTGAGCCACAGGCAGTCGACTCCGGCCACGTCAGGCACGTGCAACAGCGCCAACTCGCCCACGTCACGGACCCGTTCGACCTGGTGGCGGCGGCCGTCCATGGTGGTGATGCCGACGCCCGACTGCCGGTCGCGGCCCTCGACCACGTGGGCCGCGGTGACCACCCAGCCGGGTGCCAGAAAGAAACCGCTGGCCGATACGACACCCTGCGCGTCGGCCGGGGCATGGACGCGGACCAGGGCACGACGGACGAGTTCGTCCCAATCGGTCGCCTGTGCGGTCGGGTTCTCCTCCTCGGGGGTGGACACCCGCAGCGCGTCGACCACCTCCGCCCAGGCCCCGTCCTTGGTGGTGATCAGCGCGTGACCGCCGCTGATCAGCAGGTCGTTGGCGTCCTGCAGGTCGTCCCAGCCGTCGTAGACGATGAGCCAGCGGAGGTTGGCCTCGCGGAGGCGACGGAACAGTTCGTGGAGTTGTGCGAGGTCGTCGGCGTGCGCGAGTGTGGAAGCGAACCGTTGGATGTCGCCGAGTCTCGTCGCGTGGTCCCGGGCCCGGATCCACCCCACGAAGTCGTAGTCGCCGGCGAACCGACGTACGTACTCCGCCGCGAGCTGTGACTTGCCTGACGACGGCGGTCCGACCAGGGCGCAGGCCGCCGAACCTCCTTGAGCAGTCGACAGCTTCCCGCGAAGTTGTCCGAGAAGGTCTTCCCGGAGGACGTATCCCGGCGAAGGTGTGGGCACCATGCCCCACACCACCTGGACAGGTCCGGGAAACTCGAAGTCCGGGGCTTCGGGCGGGGGAGCGCCTGGATCGTCGTCGCCCAGAATGTCCAGCAGCCGCCATCTGGCCACGCGCTCGGTCAAATTGGCCAGGGAGAGGACCGGTTCCAGGCCCGAGCTCCAGTGCGGCGGAGGCCAGGGAGCGCTGACATCGACGGTGACAATCAGCTGTTCGGCCATCGCCACGAGGTTTGCCAGTGCCACCTCGAACACTTTGCAGCCGTTGCCGAGAAGAAGGAGCACCGGCGACGCGAACGCCTCCCGCAACTCGTCGACATCGGTCCACATCCGCAGATCCACGCCGTATCCCGCAGCACTCAGCACGTGGGCCGTCCAGAGCGCCCACGCCATGTCGTCCGCCACGTAGAACACGGCAAACCGCTCACGCCGCACCTCCGGCGGCGCGAACCGCCCCAACACCTCCCGCGACACCTCGGCGAACGCCGCCGGAACCCCCTCCTCCTCCCCCGGAGGCAGAACAGCCGCACCTCCCGTCAGCCCCGCCAACGCCAACGCCGGAAAGTTCCGCGCCCGACGCCCGAAGTGCCGCTCCACGTACGCCCCGCAGTGCTTGAGCACAAGCAGCGCATCCCCTCGGGGCAACAGCCGCAGCAACTCCTCCCGCACCCCGGGAACGAACTCGTACCAGCCCTCCCCATCTCCCCGCCTCAGCAGCCCACTGAGCAGAACCTCGGCAAGCACAGACGGCCCACTGTGCGGCTGTACCGGGTGAGCGTGATCGACAGGGCCGCCTTGGCCTCGCCGTCGGCGAGCAGCGCCACCGCCTTGCCGGGCTTCATCGCCAGTTCCACCCCGAAGGTGGCGCTGACCTCGTCGGGCCGCACGGCACGCGCCGCCGCCAGCACGGCACCGCCGACACCGCTGACCAGTTCGTTGAGCTGGTCGATCCGCGCGGCCATGTGATCGAGGGCGCCCACGTCCTCGTACGCGAACTCGTCGGCCCCACCGGGCACTTCCTCGGCCGAGAGCACACTGACCCGCGCGAGCACCCGCTCTCCCCCGGGCAGCTCGATCTCCTGGATCTTCCGTTCCATCACGCCCCCGTACGACGGTCTCGTCCGCCTGTGGTCATTGTGCCCAGCCACGCGCGCGTGAGGTGCGGGATCGGAACCTTTGCCCCGCGCATAACCTGGGGGTGTCAGACCCACGCCCCCAGGAGAATCCCCCGTGTACTTCACCGACCGAGGCATCGAAGAGCTCGAAAAGCGACGCGGCGAGGAAGAGGTCACCTTCGAGTGGCTCGCCGAGCAGCTCCGCACCTTCGTCGACCTGAACCCGGACTTCGAGGTCCCGGTGGAACGCCTGGCGACCTGGCTGGCACGACTGGACGACGAGGACGACGACGAGTAGTTCCTACGATGCCGATGCCCTCGTCAGGGAGCAGGCCGGGGGCGTCAGTCGCGCGGGCGGGCGAGGTCGTAGGCGAGGCCGAGCGTCCCGTGGGCCAGGAGCAGCGCCCCGGCGACGATCCAGCCTCCGCTACGGCGTCGTAGGCCCCAGGTCGTGAGCGGGAGGCCCGCCGCCATCTGGGTCAGGGCCAGGGCGCGTGCCTTGGGGGTGCCCGACCAGGGCATCCAGGGGCCGAGGCGGCTGCTGTCGACCGCGTCGAGTTCCGCGCGGACCGCTTCGCGCCAGCCCGCCCGTTCGACCTGTCGGGCATCCGGCCGGACGCGGGCGATCTCCCGGAGGCGGTCGGCGGGTTCGCCCGGGGTGAGGCCGGTGGGCAGGGCAACTCCCGCGCGCGTGAGGACCGCCAGGAGGCCGCGGAGACGGGCGCGGGCGTCGGCTTCGGGGTCCGGTTTCGTCAGCTGGTCCAGGGACTGCAGGTCCAGTACGGGGTCCAGCCCCAGGCGGGCGGCGAAGGTGCGCATCGCCTCGTCCTCGCCGGCCGGGGTGCCGTCGGTGAGCCAGACGTAGCCGACGGGACGGCGGAATCCCGAGGCCAGGGAGTAGCCCGCGCGGTCGGCGTCCCACCACAGGGCGAGTACGGGCCAGGAGGCGCCGACGGCGAGCGCGGTGGCCCAGCCGGTGAGGACGCGGTCGACCGGTTCCTCGCCGTGCAGCCAGGGCTTGCCCTCGGGGACGAGCACGCTCCAGTCGTCGCCCGCGCTGGTCAACAGCATGCGTTCGCGGAGCGGATGGGCCGCCTGGGCGACGGACTCGGGGTCGGCCCGGCAGAGCAGCAGGGCGCCCGGGGTGGCACCGGTCCGGCGTCTGGCCTGGGGCTTCTCCGTCGGCATGGTCACACGCTAGGGCAATTTGGTCGCTTTCGTCGGCTGTGCGGTGATGAGTGACCGATTGCCGGCCGGTCACAGGCCGGCCGGAGACCGGCCGCCGATCGACTACCGACCACCGAAACGAGTGTCTTGACTTTCCCCATCCGCGATATATCGTGTTTCTCGGAAGACGCGATATGGCGCGTCGTGTCCCGCCCCGTTAGGCCGAGGAGGTCTGCATCATGTCCGAGTGGTCCGTCGCAGAGCCCAAGAAGCTCACGTTCGACGAGCCCGTGAGCGATCTCCACGTGCGCATCGTCAACGGAACGGTGAACGTCGTGGGGACGGACGAGGGTTCCGCCCGCATCGAAATCTCCGAGATCGACGGGCCGCCCCTGCTGGTGACCCAGACGAACGGCACGCTGACGGTGGCGTACGAGGACCTCCCCTGGAAGGGCTTCCTCAAGTGGCTCGACCGGAAGGGCTGGCGGCGCAGCGTGGTGGTCTCCCTGGCCGTTCCCGCGAGCACCCGGGTCGAGGTCGGGGTGGTCGGCGCCGCGGCCGTCGTCTCCGGGATCAGCGGGCCTTCGGTGGTGCGGGGGGTCACGGGCGACACGACCCTCGTCAGCCTCTCCGGATCCGTCCGCGCCGAGACGGTCTCCGGAAACCTGGAGGCCCAGGCCGTCACCGGCGACCTCCGCTTCAACTCCGTCTCCGGCGATCTCACCGTCGTCGAGGGCTCGGGACCCTCCGTGCGCGCCGAGTCCGTGAGCGGCTCGATGATCGTGGACCTCGACCCGGACGGCCCGACCGACGTCCGGCTCACCAACGTCTCGGGCGAGATCGCCATCCGGCTGCCGCATCCGGCGGACGCGGACGTCGAGGCCAACACGGCGAGCGGTTCGATCTCCAACGCCTTCGACGGACTGCGGGTACACGGCCAGTGGGGCGCCCACAAGATCACCGGCCGCCTGGGCGCGGGCACCGGAAAGCTGCGCGCCACCACCGTCTCCGGCTCGATCGCACTCTTGCGCCGCCCGGCGGCGGAGGACGAGGGCGAGGGCGAGGGCGAGGGCGGATCATGGGCCGGGAACACGGAGGCGACCGTCACGGCGACGCGGGCCGACAAGACACCTCGGCCCGACATGACGAAGGGGCCCGACGTGGCGACAGGGCCCGAGGGCAGTAGGCCGGGTGGGCCGGGCGACACGGCCGAGCGGGCGAAACCCGAGGGCGAGAGCCTGGGCGACACCGCCGGGGAGACGGGGCCCGAGCGCACGACCAAGACCCAGGACGCTTCGGACGACGCCACGGATGCCCCTGCACCCAGCGTGACTGACGACGCTTCCGGCGCCCCTGTGGACGGGGCTAAGGGCGACTCGGGGGACAATTCCGTTTCCGGCCCGGGCGGTGCCTCCGGCACCGACGCGGCCGACGGCACGACCGACAAGAAGGTGCTCTGACATGCCTCCCGTCTTCGCCCACGGCCGCCTCCGCCTCTACCTGCTGAAGCTGCTGGACGAGGCCCCCCGACACGGCTACGAGGTCATCCGCCTCCTGGAGGAGCGCTTCCAGGGGCTGTACGCACCCTCGGCGGGCACGGTCTACCCGCGCCTGTCCAAGCTGGAGGCCGAGGGCCTGGTCACCCACACCACCGAGGGCGGCCGCAAGGTGTACGCCATCACGGACGCCGGCCGCGCCGAACTGGCCGACCGCAGCGGCGAGTTGGCCGACCTGGAGCTGGAGATCCGCGAGTCGGTCGCCGAACTGGCCGCCGAGATCCGGGCCGACGTCCGGGGCGCGGCGGGCGATCTGCGCCGCGAGATGCGCGCGGCGGCCACCGAGGCCCGGCAGGGAGCCGGCACCGGTCGGGGCCGGCAGAGCGAACACGAGGGCCCTGCCGGGGACTTCACCGACTTCGGTGACAAGGAGTCGTGGCGCGCCGCCAAGGAGGAGATGCGCCGCGCCAAGCAGGAGTGGAAGGAACAGGCCCGGCGCGCCAAGGACGAGAGCCGCCGGGCCCGCGAGGAGGCCCAGCAGGCCCGGCGCCAGGCGAAGGAAGCACAGGCGCGGGCGTGGGCGCAGGCCCAGGAGGAGATGCAGCGCATCGGCCGCCAGGTCCAGGAACACGCGCAGGACCACTTCGCACGCGGCGACTGGCCCACGGGCGTACGGGAGAGCCTGACCGAACTGGCCAAGGAGTTCGGCGACTTCGGAAAGGAGTTCGGCAAGGACTTCGGATTCGGGCGACCGGGGACGGGCGCAGGGTCGGGGGCAGGCGCAGGTGCGGGCAAGTCGGCCTCGGCACCGGCGACGCCGTCGGCATCCGGGGCACCCGGACCCGAGTACAGCCAGAACCCGGAGGACTTCCCGGCCGAGTACGAACCGGCCTGGGCCCACGAGGACTCCACCGGCGAACCGGCCCGCGATCTGGACCGGCTCCTCGACCGCTTCCGGGACGACATCCGTGACGCGGCCCGCGACCGCGGCGTCACCGAGGACCAACTCCGCGACACCCGCCGCCACTTGTCCACGGCGGCGGCACACATCGGGGCGGTGCTGCGCGGCGGCCGCAAGGCCTGAGCCGACGCCGCGAACGCAGGTGGTGCGCCCAGGAACCAACCCCAGGCGCACCACCCCGGCGCACAGGTCCCCAGGCCCCTCAGCCCGCCGCCCGCGCCTCTCCCCCGCCGTACAGGACGCGTGTCGCCGCTTCGTGCGTCACCCCGTGATCGGCGAGTACCTCACCCGGCACGCCGGGAAGGACGGTCAGGGCGAGGAGGAGGTGCTCGTCGCCGATGTGCCGGTCCCGGTGGGCGACGGCGATACGCAGGGACTTCTCCAGGACGTTCTTGGCACCGCGACTGAAGGTACGGCGGCCCGACCACGACTCCTTGAACTTCCGCTCGCCGGACATCGCCCCGACGCCGTGCACCTCCTCGACCCGGGCGACGATCTCCGAGACGTCGATACCGAGCCCGGCAAGGGCGTCGGCCTCGGCCTGCGAGAGCCCCGCGCGTCGGCGCGCGTCACCCAGAGCCTGCCGTACGGACTCCTTGCGTTCCTCGGGAGCGAGACCGAGGGCGGTCAGGGCGAAGGAGGCCCGGCTGCCCTGGCGGTCGAGGAGGGCCAGCAGAAGGTGTTCGGGGTCGACGGAACCGGGCCCCGACCGCTCGCGGTGCTCCACCGCGCCCTGCACCACGGCGCGGGCGTCCTTCGTGAACCGTTCGAACATCACTGCCTCCCGTACTTCTTGTGCACGGCCTGCCTGCTGACACCGAGTTCCGCGGCGATCTCCTGCCACGACCAGCCCTGGTTGCGCGCACTGCGCACCTGCACCGCCTCCAACTGCTCCACCAGCCTGCGCAGCGCGGAGACGGCACGCAGGCCGACCCGTGGATCACGGTCACCCGCGCGCTCGGCGAGATCCGTTGCTTCGGTCATGACGTCAACCTACGTTGACACGCTCCTGATGTCAACCAAAGTTGACAAGGAATGGCCACGCAAGGAATGGCGACACACGCGGTGGTGACACACGCAGACGGCCGGCCCGGAGAACCGGACCGGCCGTACAAAGCCACGCGCAGGGAAGCGAGTTGCCAACCAGAGCTGCTATCCGAGCTTGCTACCCGTTCGTGAGGACGATCTTGCCGAACTGGCCGCCGGAGTCGAGCCGTTCGAAGCCCTCGCGGGCGCGGTCCATCGGCAGCACCTCGTCGATGACCGGGCGGACACCCGTCGCGGCGCAGAAGGCGAGCAGATCCTCCAGCTCGTCCTTGGTGCCCATGGTCGAGCCGACGACCTTGAGTTCGAGGAAGAAGATACGGGTCAGTTCGGCGTGCGAGGGGCGGTCGCCGCTCGTGGCACCGGAGATGACAAGCGTGCCACCGGGCTTCAGGGATTTCACCGAGTGGGACCAGGTGGCGGCGCCGACGGTCTCGATGACGGCGTCCACGCGCTGCGGCAGCCTCGCCCCCGGCTCCACCGCCTCCACGGCACCGAGCTCCAGCGCCCGCTTCCGCTTGGCCTCGTCCCGGCTGGTCGCGAAGACGCGCAGCCCGGCCGCCTTGGCGAGAACGATGGCGGCCGTGGCGACACCGCCGCCGGCGCCCTGGACGAGCACCGAATCACCGGGCCGTACACCGGAGTTGGTGAAGAGCATGCGGTACGCCGTAAGCCATGCCGTGGGCAGACAGGCGGCCTCCGCGAAGGACAGTTCCTTCGGCTTCGGCAACACGTTCCACGTCGGCACGGCGACCCGCTCGGCGAAGGTGCCCTGGTAGTGCTCGGTGAGGATGGAACGGGGTTCCTTGGGGCCGACGCCGTGGCCGGTCTGCCCGATGACGGAGTGCAGGACGACCTCGTTGCCGTCCTCGTCGACACCGGCGGCGTCGCAGCCGAGGATCATCGGCAGCTTGTCCTCCGCGAGGCCGACGCCGCGCAGGGACCACAGGTCATGGTGGTTGAGGGAAGCGGCCCTGACATCGACGACACTCCAGCCCGGCCGGGCCTCGGGGGCGGGACGCTCCCCCAACTCAAGGCCGGAGAGCGGCTGGTCGCGGTCGATTCGGGCGGCGTAGACGGCGAACATGACCTTGACGATAGGCTCCGCCGGTTGACCAGGGAACTACCTCGGGCTGTGACACATGCCCTGTTGCGGAGCGGGGGGTTTGCCGGGGGGCGCGGGTTTGCGGGGCGGGGGCGTGTCTGCCGGGGGGCGCTGGGTTTACGGGGCGGGCGGCGCGTTTGCCGGGGGCACAGTGTTTTCGGGCGGGTGGGGTGTTCGCCGGGGGCGCGGGGTTTGCGGAGGTCGCGGGGTTTGCGGAGGTCGCGGGGGGCGCAGGGTTTGCGGGGGTCGCGGTGTTCGAAGGG
>NZ_JBHXME010000078.1:0-12599 GCF_042721125.1 Streptomyces sp. NPDC058469 | reverse complement strand
GGCGCGGTGTTCGGGGGCGCGGTGTTCGGGGGCGCGGTGTTCGGGGGCGCGGTGTTCGGGGGCGCGGTGTTCGGGGGCGCGGTGTTCGGGGGCGCGGTGTTCGGGGGCGCAATGCTCGGGGCAGCGTGTTCGGAGGACGTGATGCTCGGGGGCAGCGTGTTTGCGAGACGGACCGGGGTGTCTGCGGGACGGATCGGGGTGTGCGGGACAGGCCGGGGTGTCGAGGGGGCCCTGGGTTCGCAGGAGGGCCGGGGTATTCGCGACGGGGCGCGGTGGGATCGCTGAGCGGCGCCGAGAGCCAGTCGCAGCCGCCGGCCGCCCCCGCTCCCCACGGCAAAGGCCCACCCCTCAAGTGCTCCGAACGGGCGGGTGGGTGGGAAAGATGAAGCTCCCACGGCCCGCGGCCGCCGACGGACACCAGCCACCCACGGGCGACGTCCACCCCTCGAGTCACCTGAACGGGCGGGCGGGTGGGTAAAGAACGGCCCCGCCCAAAAAGGACGGGGCCATTCGAGTCACCGTCGGGCAACACCCTCCGCCCGCGCCGCCGCGGCCACAGCGGCCGTCACCGCAGGCGCGACCCGCTCATCGAACGGCGACGGAATCACATAGTCCGCGGCGAGATCGTCCCCGACGACACCGGCCAACGCCTCGGCCGCCGCGATCTTCATCCCCTCCGTGATCCGGGACGCCCGCACCTGCAGCGCCCCCGCGAAGATCCCCGGAAACGCCAGCACGTTGTTGATCTGGTTCGGGAAGTCCGACCGCCCGGTGGCGACGACCGCCGCGTACTTGTGCGCCACATCGGGGTGCACCTCGGGATTCGGGTTGGCCATCGCGAAGACGAACGCGCCCTCGGCCATGGAAGCCACGGCAGGCTCCGGCACCGTACCGCCGGAAACCCCGATGAAGACGTCGGCACCTTCCAACGCCGCCTCCAACGACCCGGAAATACCTGCCTTGTTGGTGATCTCGGCGAGTTCGCGCTTGACCGGCGTGAGGTC
Organism: Streptomyces sp. NPDC058469; assembly: GCF_042721125.1. Taxonomy (NCBI): domain Bacteria; kingdom Bacillati; phylum Actinomycetota; class Actinomycetes; order Kitasatosporales; family Streptomycetaceae; genus Streptomyces; species Streptomyces sp. NPDC058469. Next base: position 11,595 of record NZ_JBHXME010000078.1, on the reverse strand, counting down.
GTCCCGGTCGCGCGAGACGACACCCTTGCGGTCGGCGACGGCGACATCCCCGAGCCCCGCCTCCAGCAGGAACTTGGCGATGGCCACACCGGCCGCGCCCGCGCCGGAGATGACGGCCCGCAACTCACCCAGCTCCCGCCCGGTCAGCCTCGCCGCGTTCCGCAACGCCGCCAGCGTCACGATCGCCGTACCGTGCTGGTCGTCGTGGAAGACCGGGATGTCCAGCCGCTCCTGGAGCCTGCGCTCGATCTCGAAGCAGCGCGGCGCCGAGATGTCCTCCAGGTTGATGCCCCCGAAGGAGGGCGCGAGACGCACGACGGTCTCGATGATCTCGTCGACGCCGGTGCAGGCCAGCGCGATCGGCACCGCGTCCACGCCGCCGAACTGCTTGAACAGGATCGCCTTGCCCTCCATGACCGGGAGGGAGGCCTCGGGACCGATGTCGCCGAGTCCGAGCACGGCCGTACCGTCCGTCACGACGGCGACCACGGACGACTTCCATGTGTAGTCGTGGACGAGTTCCGGCTGCTCCGCGATCGCGGTGCACACGCGCGCGACGCCGGGTGTGTACGCCAGGGACAGGTCGTCCTTGTCGCGGATCGGCACGGTGGCCTGCACGGCCATCTTGCCGCCGCGGTGCAGCGCGAACGCCGGATCGAAGGAATCGAGGGGCTCGGCCCCGCCGTCCCGATCCGTACTGCTGTCGCTGCGAGGATTGACGATCTCCGCTGCCACTTTGTCTAACCCCTTAGGTCTTCATTGATTTGAGGGTGGCCACTCCCTGGTGAGGGGTGGGCGGGCACCGCGCAGGGCCCAGAGAATTGATGCGTACGAGCACCTGCGCGACGGGCGCGCCGCACACGCGCCCTGAGCCCCGGATGAGGGGTGTAAAGACCCTTCTTACCGGACGGACGGCACCGAGGACGAGTCCAATAGGCGCAAGGTCACATCTCGTCCGCCGAGGGCGGAACGATGATCGATCGCATCGTGAGGCATACCGAAGATCTTCCGGCCGGAAGGAGTGATTCCCGTAGATGGTCCGTGCGGGGGCCGTCCTGATGTACCGACCTGATGCGATTCGGGGGTCACCCGTTATCCGATTTTGACATGGCTGGTCCCCTGAATGGTTCAGTCCGAATGGCAAGATGCCCTAATCACACGAGGTCGCGACACCCGAAGGTGTGTGTTCTCGTCGACCCGTCGGCACCGCCATCCATCCGCCGGAGGAACCCACCATGACCGCACGCTTCACCCGTCGTACGACCGCCCCGCACACCCGGCTGGCAGCGGTCGGTGCGATCGCGGTCGCCGGCACCCTGCTGCTCGCCGGCTGTGGTGACCAGACCAAGAAGAACGACTCCGGTTCGTCCAGCAGCTCGGCGCCGCTGGCGAGCAAGCTCCCCTCCGCGATCCGCGACAAGGGCGTCATCACGGTCGGCTCGGACATCGCGTACGCGCCGGTCGAGTTCAAGGACAACTCCGGCAAGGTCGTCGGTCTCGACCCGGACCTCGGCGCCGCGATGGGCAAGCAGCTCGGGGTGAAGTTCGAGTTCAAGAACGGCACCTTCGACGCGCTGCTCACCGGTCTGCGTTCGAACCGCTACGACATCGCCATGTCGGCGATGACGGACAACAAGAACCGCCAGGACGGCGTCGACCCCGACACGGGCAAGAAGGTCGGCGAGGGCGTCGACTTCGTCGACTACCTGACCGCCGGTGTCTCGATCTACACGCGCAAGGGCCAGACCGAGAACATCGCCTCGTGGTCCGACCTGTGCGGCAAGAAGCTCGCGGTCGAGCGCGGCACCGTCTCCGAGGACCTCGCCAAGTCCGAGACGAAGAAGTGTACGGGCGGCAAGAAGATCACCATCGAGGCCTTCGACGACGACCAGCAGTCCCAGACCCGCCTGCGCTCCGGTGGCGCGGACGCGGCCTCCTCCGACTTCCCGGTCGCGGCCTACGCCGTGAAGACCTCGGGCGGCGGCAAGGACTTCCAGCTCGTCGGCGACCAGGTCGAGGCGGCGCCGTACGGTATCGCGGTCGCCAAGAGCGACACCCAGCTGCGGGACGCGCTGAAGGCCGCGATGGACGCCGTGATCAAGAGCGGTGAGTACGAGAAGATCCTGACGAAGTGGGGCGCCGAGGACGGTGCCGTGAAGTCGTCCGTGATCAACGGCGGCAAGTGACCGCGGATCCGCTGTCGCTGAGAGGCAACATCCGTGACTACTGACATCGACGGGGCGCCGGGCCCGAAGGACGCACCCCCGGCCACCCCGAAGCCCATCAAGGCCATTCCGGTCCGGCACTACGGCCGCTATGTCTCCGCCGTGATCGCGATCGGCATCCTGGTCGCGATCGTCTACGCGTTCGGCCAGGGAAAGATCAACTGGCATGCCGTACCGGACTACTTCTTCGACCACCGGATCCTCACCGGTGTCTACAAGACCCTCCTGCTGACGGTCCTGTCGATGGTCATCGGCATCGTCGGCGGCATCGGCCTCGCGGTGATGCGGCTGTCGAAGAACCCGGTGACCTCGTCGATCGCCTGGTTCTACATCTGGTTCTTCCGCGGCACCCCGGTCCTGGTCCAGCTGTTCCTCTGGTTCAACCTGGGCCTGGTCTTCGAGTACATCAACCTCGGTCCGATCTACAAGAACTACTGGTCGGACTTCATGACGCCGCTGCTGACGGCGCTGCTCGGCCTCGGCCTCAACGAGGCCGCGTACATGGCGGAGATCTGCCGCGCCGGCCTGCTCGCCGTCGACGAGGGCCAGACCGAGGCCTCGCACGCGCTGGGCATGAGCCACGCCAAGACGCTGCGCCGGATCGTGATCCCGCAGGCGATGCGCGTGATCGTGCCCCCCACGGGCAACGAAGTGATCAACATGCTGAAGACGACCTCGCTCGTGGCGGCCGTCCAGTATCCGGAGCTCTTCCGCTACGCCCAGGACATCGGCCAGAACTCCGGCGCCCCGGTGGAGATGTACTTCCTCGCCGCCGCCTGGTACCTGATCATGACGTCGATCCTGAGCGTCGGGCAGTACTACGTCGAGCGCTACTACGCCCGCGGCTCCAGCCGCGCGCTGCCGGCGACGCCGTACCAGAAGATCAAGGCGAACATGCTGTCCATCGGCCGTCCGAAGGGAGGCGCGGCATGAGCCCGAAGCTCAGCAAGACCGATTCCGCCACGACCGACCCGTCGGTCCCGATGGTCAAGTCCGAGGGCGTGCACAAGTCGTTCGGCCTGGTCGAGGTCCTCAAGGGCATCGACCTGGAGGTGAAGTCCGGCGAGGTGTTCTGCCTCATCGGCCCCTCCGGCTCCGGCAAGTCGACCTTCCTGCGGTGCATCAACCACCTGGAGAAGGTCAACGCCGGCCGGCTGTACGTCGACGGCGAGCTGGTCGGCTACCGCCAACAGGGCGACAAGCTCTACGAGTTGCGCGATCGCGAGGTCGCGGTGAAGCGCCGGGACATCGGCATGGTCTTCCAGCGCTTCAACCTGTTCCCGCACATGACGGCCGCGGAGAACATCGCCGAGGCGCCGGTGCAGGTCAGGGGCGTCAGCAAGAGTCAGGCCAGGGAACGCGCGATGCAGCTCCTGGAGCGGGTGGGACTGTCCGACAAGGCGCAGAGCTACCCCTCGCAGCTCTCCGGCGGCCAGCAGCAACGGGTGGCCATCGCGCGGGCGTTGGCGATGGACCCGAAGCTGATGCTCTTCGACGAGCCGACCTCGGCCCTCGACCCGGAGCTGGTCGGCGACGTCCTCGACGTCATGCGCGACCTCGCCGAGTCCGGCATGACGATGATCGTCGTCACCCATGAGATGGGCTTCGCCCGCGAGGTCGGCGACAGCCTCGTCTTCATGGACGGCGGCGTGGTGGTCGAATCCGGCCACCCGCGCGACGTCCTGACGAACCCTCAGCACGAGCGCACCCAGGGGTTCTTGTCCAAGGTGCTCTAGCGGCAGGCAGGTTGAAGGGGCGGTACGGGATCCTCGTACCGCCCCTTTCACGTCCTCCACGCCTTGGGCGACATCCATGGCGACCGCGGCATCCGCTTGTTCCGCCGCCTCAACCTGGGTCCCCGCAGGCCTACTTGAGTGCGAGCAGCACCGTGTCAGAAGGCGAGCACCACACCGCCCGCGCCTCCCCGAACCCCTGCTCGCGCAGCACGCGCGCGTGCCAGGCCGGCGAGGGCATGTCGCCGTCGGCGTGCTCGCCGTAGATCTCGTAGCGGCGGGCCGTCGGTCCGGCGAGGACGGGGTCCTGGGCGGCGAGCTGCCACCACTCGGCCCAGTCGAGGACGCCGTTCCGCTTGGCCTGATCCATCTGTGCGTGCCGCTGCGCGCGCTCCGCCGCGTTGATCCTGGGCGTGGTCTCGTCGATCATGTGGTCCGCGTTCATGAAGACACCGCCGTCGCGGACGAGTCCCGCGACCTGACCGTAGAGGGCCGCGAGGGGTTCGTCGTGCAGCCAGTGGAGGGCCGTGGCGGTCAGCACCGCGTCGTACGAGTCGCACGGCAGCCTCGTCGTCCACTCCGGGTCCTTGAGGTCGGCCGTCACGAAGGTGACCCGCTCGTCGTCCGCGAAGGTGCCCTCGGCGATGGCGAGGAGCGCCGGGTCGAGGTCGACACCGGTGCTGGTGGCGTCCGGGAGGCGGGCGAGCAGCCGGGCCGTGATGCTGCCGGTGCCGCAGGCGAGGTCGAGCACGCGGGGTGCGGGGCCGGTGAGGGCCTCGACCATGTCGAGCATGATCCGGAAGCGGTCCTCCCGGTCGGGCATGTACCACTCCTGCTGGCGGTCCCAGCTCTCCTGCCACGCCTGCCAGTCGGTTCCGATACCGGTCGTCATGTGGACCCCCTGTCCAGTCACTGTCGTAATACCCTGGAAGCACGATCGGCTGTTACCCGACCGCAGCCACGACAATAGAGCGCCTCTGTAAGGACTACAAGTGGAACTGGCCTATTACTCGGACTACGCCGTGCGCCTCGTCAACACCGAGGAGCCGGCGCGGGGCAAGGACGCCCTGACCTCGGTCGAGGCCGTGCGTGACCTGTTCGGCAGCAACCAGGAGGCGGCCCGCCGCGCCGCCGACGCCGATGTCACGCGCTTCCGCTCGGTCCGGGCGCGGCTGCGGGCGGTCTTCGAGTCGGCGGACGGCGGCGACGAGACGCTCGCGGTGAACCTGCTGAACTCGCTCCTGCTGGAGTTCCCGGTGAGCCCGCAGATCTCCGGGCACAACTTCCGGGACGACGACGGCCGCCCGCTGTGGCACATGCACCTCGCGGACCACCCGTCGAACGCGACGGCCGGCTACGCGGCGATCGCGGCGATGGGCCTGGCCTTCCACCTCACCGAGTACGGCGTCGACCGCCTGGGCCTGTGCGAGGCGGCGCCATGCCGCAACGCCTACCTGGACACCTCGACGAACCGCTCCCGGCGCTACTGCTCGGACCGCTGCGCGACCCGTGCCAACGTGGCCGCCTACCGGGCCCGGAAGCGCCTGGAGGCCGACCGGCCGGAGAGGACGGGCCTGGCGGCCGAGAGCACCCAGCGGACGAGCGCGACCGGCGAACGCTGACCGGACTTCGGCGGCCGGTACCGAAAACGCACCTTGCCCAGCACCAGATCCTCGGGAACGGCGCCGTAGTCGGTGCTGTCACCGCCGGCGAACGCGTTGTCCCCGAGCACCCACCACCCCCCGTCGCGCCGCTCGGCGGCCCGCTTGACGACCAGCAGGTCCTGCTGGAACGGATGGCGCAGCACGACGATGTCGCCGGGCCTGATCCGCGCCCCGTACTGCACCACGAGCAGATCCCCGTGAAACAGCGTCGGCACCATGGACGGCCCGGTCACCTCGGCCGTCCCGAAGGGCAGTACGGCCCTCCCGCGCTCGGTCTCCTGCGACAGCTCCGGCATCCCCGGCACCTCCCCGGTCCTATCCTCCACCAGTCTGAGTCCGACCCTGGACTTTTGTCCTAAGCCCATGGGGGCACTCGAGAAATCAGCTTCTCCAGGGAGTAATGTCCCACCTGAGAAGACGATCACGAGGAAGGAACGCTCCATGCTTTCCCGCCTGTTTGCCCCCAAGGTGAAGGTCAGCGCGCACTGCGACCTGCCCTGCGGTGTGTACGACCCGGCCCAGGCCCGCATCGAGGCGGAGTCGGTGAAGGCCGTGCAGGACAAGATGGCCGCCAACGACGACCCGCACTTCCAGGCGCGCGCCATCGTCATCAAGGAGCAGCGCGCCGAGCTCGCGAAGCACCACGTCTCGGTGCTCTGGAGCGACTACTTCAAGCCCCCGCACTTCGAGAAGTACCCGGAGCTGCACCAGCTGGTCAACGACACCCTGAAGGCCCTCTCGGCCGCCAAGGCGTCCACCGACCCGGCGACGGGCCAGAAGGCGCTCGACTACATCGCCCAGATCGACAAGATCTTCTGGGAGACCAAGAAGGCCTGACACCCAGTCGGCCCGGCCCGACCGGCGATCGGTGCACCATCGCGGGTCAGTGGGCGCGGGGAAGGGACTCCGCCGGTTCGCCGGTGGGGTCCCTTCGTCGTGTGCCGGGTCGTCGTTCCGGCGTACGCGTCAACTCACCCCACCCACCCCGGCATTGTCAGACCCGCCACGCAGTCCCAGGCCCGCAAAGCCCTCTCCTACGGCTGAGACCAAGGCTGAGATCAAGGGTGAGGCCGAGGGCAGAGGTGTGAGGGTCAAGGGCAAGGTCCCGCCCCCCCCCACCCGTGCCACCCATGCCATCCTGGACAACGTGAACCGCGACGACCTCGTACGGCTGCGCCAGGCCCGCGACCGCATGAACCGCGAGTACGCCGACCCCCTCGACATGGCCTCGATCGCGCGGACCGCGCTGATGTCCCCGGGCCACTTCCAGCGCAGCTTCCGCGCCGCGTACGGGGAGACGCCGTACAGCTATCTCATGACCCGGCGGATCGAGCGGGCGAAGGCGCTGCTCCGACGCGGCGACCTGAGCGTGACCGAGGTGTGCATGGCCGTCGGCTGTACCTCGCTCGGTTCCTTCAGCTCCCGCTTCACCGAGCTGGTCGGCGAGACCCCCAGCGCCTACCGCGCCCGCTCCCACGAGGCCGGCGCGGTGATCCCGTCCTGCGTGGCCCGCACTTTTACCCGGCCACGCCGGGCGGGACCGCCCCCGCGCCCCTAGCCTGTCCTGCATGGATCTCAAACTCCGCCAGTGCTTCATCGCCGTCGACGACCACGACAAGGCGCTCGCCTTCTACTGCGACGTCCTGGAGCTGGAAATCCGTAACGACGTCGGTTTCGAGGGCATGCGGTGGGTGACCGTGGGGTCGCCGTTGCAGCCGGACGTGGAGATCGTCCTGGAGCCGCCGGCCGCGAACCCGGACGCCTCCCCCGCCGACAAGCAGGCCATGGCCGAACTGCTCGCCAAGGGCACGCTGCGCGGGGTCAACTTCACCACCGCCGACTGCGACGCCCTCTACGCCCGCGTCCATGAGTCCGGCGCCGAGGTGGTCCAGGAACCGACGGACCAGCCGTACGGCGTCCGCGACTGCGCGTTCCGCGACCCGGCCGGGAACATGCTGCGGTTCATGCAGCGGAGTGGGGACTGAAAATCGCGCGGGCGGGTCGCAACCTCCCGCCTACGATCACGCAATGACCGCAACGAGCATCCGCTGGACCTACGCCTTCGTCGACCGCCCGCTCGGTCGCCTCGGCGCCGCCTGCGACTTCTGGACGGCCGTCACGGACGCCCGGCTGTCCGAACCGCGCGGTGAACAGGGGGAGTTCGTCACCTTGCTGTCCGAGGGCGCGGACGCCTGTGTGAAGGTCCAGGGCGTCGGGGCGGGCCCGGGCGGCGCCCATCTCGACTTCTCCGTCGAGGACTTACCGGCGTTCGTGAACTCCGCGTTGCCACTCGGCGCGGAGACCGTCGCCGAGCACGACGGCTGGGCCGTACTCCGGTCCCCCGCCGGGCAGTTGTTCTGCGCCGTCCCCTGGCACGGTGAGTCCGTACGGCCGCCCGTCGTGGCCGGCGCCCGCCTCGACCAGGTGTCCCTCGACATCGGCCCCGGCTCCTACGACGCCGAAGTCGCCTTCTGGAGCGCCCTGTTGCCCGACTGGGCCTCACTGTCGGGCGCGCTCCCCGAGTTCCATGTGCTCAAACCCCCGTCGGGCCTGCCGATCCGCATCCTGCTCCAACGCCTCGGCGAGGAACGCCCCGCCGCCGCCCATCTCGACCTGGCCTGCGCGGACATCGATGCGACCACGGAACGGCACGAGGAACTCGGCGCGACCGTCGTCTCCCACGGCAAGCACTGGACGGTGATGCGGGACCCGGCGGGCGGCGCGTACTGCCTGACGGGCCGCGACCCGGAGACCGGCGGCCTGCCTGGTCGTCCTTGAGGCAGACGAAGATCGTCTCCGGGCTTGTCCACCTGCCGGCTGTAAGGCTCGTACGGCTGGTCGGAGTCCTGAAGCCACAGCGTGAGCCCGCCCACGCGACCGCGACCCGGCGCCACAACCGGCTCAAGCCGTCCACACCTCCACGTCCACCACCGCGTCCACCGGAATCGGCCCGTACACGTGCGGGAACTCCTCGCCGCCCGGCTCCGGCGCCTCGTACTTCAGCGGTACGCCGAGCCGTGCCGGGTCCACGACCAGTACCACCAGGTCGTCGGGGGCGTCGTGGGAACCGTACAAAAAGGCTGCCACGCGCGGGAGTTGGTCGCGGGTCGAGCAGTGGATGAAGCCCTCCTGCTGGAGGGTGCGGCCGCGGGTCGACCACTCGTAGGTGCCGCGCTCGCGGGCCGCGTCCCAGAGGGCGCGCTCGGTGATGTGGAGGATGGGGGCGGTGGTGGGTTCGTCTTCCGGCATGGGGGCACGGTAAGGCCTCAGCCGTGCCGCCCGCGCCCGCAGATAGCGCTGCTCGGGCAGGCTGAGGGTCTTGGCCGCCGCCGACTCGTAGGCGGCCCGGGCCGCGGTGAAATCGCCGGCCCGTTCCAGGAGGTGGCCGCGGACCGCGTCGGGGCGGTGGCCCTCCCCCAACTCGTCCGCCAGTAGGTCCAGTTCGGCCAGGCCCGCGTGCGGTCCGTCGACCATGGCGACGGCGACGGCCCGGTTGAGGCGTTCGACGGGGCCGGGGACCAGGCGCACCAGTACCTCGTACAGGCCGAGGATCTCGTGCCAGTCCGTCGCCCGCGCCGACGGCGCCTCGTCGTGTACGGCGGCGATCGCCGCGCGCAACTGGTAAGGCCCCGCGGGCCCTTGGGACAGCGCCCGGGTGACGAGGGCGACGCCCTCCTCGATCGCCGCCTTGTCCCAGCGGTCGCGGTCCTGTTCGTCGAGGGGGACGAGTTCGCCGTGCGGGCCGGTGCGGGCGGCGCGGCGGGCGTCGGTGAGCAGCATCAACGCGAGCAGCCCGGCCACTTCGCCGACCTCGGGGAGCAGCCGGTGCACGGCACGGGTCAACCGGACGGCCTCGCCCGCGAGTTCGCGCCGCGTGAGACTCGGGCCGGACGTCGCCGTATAGCCCTCGTTGAAGATCAGGTACAGCGTGTGCAGGACGGCGGGCAGCCGCTCGGCCCAGTTGTCCGGCCGCCCGAAGCGCACACCCCGCACCTTCGCCTTCGCCCGGCTGATCCTCTGCGCCATCGTCGCCTCGGGCACGAGATACGCCCGGGCGATCTCCGCCGTCGTCAGTCCGCCGACCGCCCGCAGGGTGAGCGCGATCTGCGCGGTCGGGGTCAGCTCCGGACGGCAGCAGAGGAAGAGCAGGGAGAGGGTGTCGTCCTCGCGCGGCGGCTCGGCCGTGTACGGGTCCCGAGGCGCGAGTGCCGCGGCCTTCTCCTCCCGCGCCCGCCGCGCCTCCTCGCTGCGCAGCGCGTCCGTCAGCCGCCGCGAGGCGACCCGGATCAGCCAGCCGCGCGGATTCTCCGGCACTCCGTGCTCCGGCCACTGCCGGGCCGCCGCGAGCAGCGCCTCCTGTACGGCGTCCTCGGCGGTGTCGAAATGGCCGTACCGCCTGACCAGCGCGCCGAGGACCAGAGGGATGAGGTCGCGCGAAGCGCGTCGTTGAGGGGTGGTGGTCGGGCGACGGGCGGGAACGTGGCGGCGCAGCAGGTCCTCGATGCCGGTGGTGTCGCGCATACGGCTCAGACGTCCGCGGTGCCGCCCTGGATGGGGCGGATCACCACCGCGCGGTTGACGGCACCTTCGGGCAGGGGGCAGCGGGTGACGCGGTCGGCGATCTCCGTGACGCGCTCCAGGCTCGCGCACTCCAGGACCCAGTAGCCGGCCATCAGCTCCTTGGTCTCGCTGTACGGCCCGTCGGTGATCACGGCCTTGCCGTCCGCGCCCAGCGTGACCAGCCGGGTCCTCGCCGGCTCGGTCAGCCCTTGCGCGTCGATCAGCTCACCCGTCTCGGACAGGTCGTCGTTGATGGCGCCCATGTGGGCGAACATGGCCTGCATCTCCGCCTCGCTCCAGGCCGGGGACCCGGGGGTGGGCTTGCCCTGCATGCCGTCGTAGTCCGCCTGTGTGCCCTGCACCATGACCAGGTACTTCATGAGTCCGCTCCTTCGGCTCGCGCCACCCGTGCCGGGCGGCTGTCACAGGAGACATCGGAGCCGGGCCGGGATTCTCGACACGGTTTCAGGATTCTCTCGACACGGGTTCGGGATTCTTTCGGGGCGGTGTCGGCCTCGGGCTCCGCGCCCCGGGAACGTACGCCTCGCACTCGGGGTTCCGGCACGGGCCGGCCACCCACTTCGGTACCCATGCGCCGAGCGTCTTGTACCGCCGGACGACGGTGGCCACCGGCTGTCCGCAGTCGGGACAGGTGTGCTCTTCTCTGCCCATGTACTCAGACTAGGACCGTGCGGGGCTCGCGCCACATCGGATACATGCGCGGGCCGTCCGGGAGGTCGAGGGTGTGACCGGTGAAGGCGTAGCCGAGGCGCTCGTACAGCTTGGTGCTGCGCTCGCTGCTCGCCTCCAGGTACGCGGGCAGGCCCTCGCGGTCGCAGCGGTCCAGGACGTGCCGGATGAGCGCGGCACCGAGGCCCTCGCCCTGTCGGTCGGGGGCTACGGCGATCATCCACAGGTATTCGTGGGCCCGGCCTGCGGGATGCGACTCGGCCATGAGACGGGCGATCGTCTCGACCCGCGCGTTGTCGGGATCGACCAACTCCCGTAGTCCTACGGCCTCGTCCGCGCCGTCCTCCGGATGCGCCTCCCCCGGTATCGACAGCCACAGCGCGCACGCCGCGCCGTCCTCGGCGAGGTCGATACGGCCGTCGGCGAACACCGCGTCGGTGAAGGCGGCCATCAGTCTGCGGTGGGTCGTGCGGCGGTACTCGGCGTCGGGAAAGACCCAGCCGCTGACCGGATCGTCCTGGAAGGCCTCGTCCAACAGCCGGACGACCAGTTCTCTGTCGCCCGCGCCCGCCGCCCGTATCGCCACGTCCATGTCCCGCCCCTTACCTCTCAACCACCGTCACCTGAACGGCTGTTGAGCCTAACGGGACTTCCGGGCGAGTGAGCCGAAGGGGCGCGCCTGTGTCGAGAGCCCGAACGCGCGGAGGCCCGCAGGGCCGAGCA